>JBDGZZ010000211.1:0-7058 GCA_039588335.1 Gemmatimonadota bacterium
GATCTGCTGAGCGCCGTCATTGCGGTGGAGTTGGCTGGCCTCGTGATTCTGGGTTATCTGTGGTGGTTGGGGGACGTTCGGAAGCGTGCGTGGCCACGCATAGTCAGGAAGTTCGCACCCCTGCGCAAACTGATGGCCGCGCTGGCTTTTGTCATCTACGTGTTGATAAGCCCCGTAGCGTTCTTGTTGGCGTATATTGGGTTCAGGGAGAACATGAGTATCCGGGGGGCCGATCGTCGCGGAGCTCCGAATCCAGATTACGCCGGTCCAGAGCGGCGGGCAGTCCGTCGCCGCAAGACGCAGCAGCGACAGGCATTCGCAGGGCATCCAGAGTACCACACGATTTCGTAGGCCTATCTACATCGGCCCGACTGACAACACACCACAAGAGGGTGCGAATCTCATGACGAAGGACGCACCCGTTCCGCATCCGGGGAGGACCAGATGACTCGGCTAACCCAACGCCTCAGTACCATGTTCTCGGCCGTGAAGTGCCCGAGATGCGGCATGCTGGTGCAGCCGGGCGATCTTCCCCTTCCAGAAGGTCCGCCGGGCGCGCCTGGAGGCGACGAGAAGCGTTGGTCGTTCCTGTGGGTCGCACCGCGCGGCGACGTATGCCCGGAATGTGAGTTTCCGCTATCGAAGTACTTCGGCCGGCTCAAGTGGATTCGTACGCTGGCCGGTGGTGTTGGGATAGTGATGGTGTCACTGGTCTTTCAGGTAGTCGGCTCCATAGGACAGCTTGGCACAGCGTACGTCCGAATCTGGCAGACCACGATTCTGCTCGGGGCTGTCGTGGCGGCAATAGGTTTCGTGGGCGTCGTAATAGGAGGGAGGCATCGGACCGTGCGCGTCTCAGGCCGCTCCTGAAGCTTGAGAAGTAACTGGGCTACACTTCGCTCGAGCCACCGCAGCGAGGGCAATCCTCCAAATACCGGTGTGGTGTCGGGTTGTTGGGGGTCGGTGAACTGATCCTGCGGATCTTCCACGATCGAGTCTCTCCACATACGGCACATCTCTGTTTGGTTCTCGTGCCTGAAACTGGCCCCCCCATGCATCCATCCTTTTCGTGCACGGTTTCACACTTGGCACAATACACCAGCATCGAGTTGCCTCTCAGTTGTGGTTTCTTGAGAACAAGCAGATCGGGACAAAGCCCTGCAATCAGGGTGCCATCGCTGAGGCCGCAGCCGATGAGCCGTCACGTCATGGAGAATGCCACACCAAAGCAGCAGATGTCCCAGGAACGACACATGATCTCCCCAGACCGACCTAGCGGAAAGCACATCGGTGGCAGATTTTAGGCAGGGACCCGCGGCAAGCACAACCCAACGCAGTTCACCTTGATGGCAGCCGGTGAGCTGCGTTGGTGAAGCAAAGCCAGGAGCAGATAGCCACGATGGACGTTCTCGAAAGCACGATAACTTGCCCGCACTGCCGTGCGCAGCGTACCGAGACAATGCCGACTGACGCTTGCGTGCATTTCTATGAATGCAAGCAGTGCGGAGAGATGTTGCGGCCGAAGCCTGGTGATTGCTGTGTCTTCTGCTCCTACGGTACCGTGAAGTGTCCCCCGGAGCAGTGCTAGTGTTCAAACTCGCCCTGATGTTCCATGTATTGGCTGCCACCATCTGGGCTGGGGGACACCTCGTTTTGTCCCTGGCTGTCCTGCCGAGCGTGCTGCGAAACCGCGACGTAAAAGCGGCTCGAGGAATTCGAAGCCGGTTACGAGCGCATTGGCGTCCCGGCGCTGCTGATACAGATAGTGACCGGGTTGTGGTTGGGTTTTAGAATCGTTCCCAACTTCGCTGACTGGTTCTCTTTCGAAACGCCGGTTTCTAACGGGCTGGCGCTCAAACTGCTGCTACTGCTGATCACCGTCCTGCTGGCACTCCATGCCCGGTTGCGGATCCTGCCGCGATTGACCGAACGGAGCCTTCCGGTGCTTGCTTGGCACATCATAACGGTGACGGTCGTGGCCGTACTGTTCGTGTTGGTGGGGGTCGGATTCCGCACGGGTGGGTTTCCATAGTCGAGGCACTGCTCGAGTGATCAACGTCGCGTGAGATTCCTGGGATGGATCCCGGGCTCGGCCCCTGCGGGACGGGTCCTGAAGGACAACCTCCGCTTCCCGCTCTCCGCTCCCCGCTCCAAAGATTCCTACCGATGCCATTCCCGTCTATCTTCTTCTCATGGCCACGACTCTAGAGACGATCCAATCCGCCATAAGTGACACATACCGGCTGGTGCGTCCCATCGGCCGCGGCGGGATGGCCACCGTGTACTTGGCGGAAGATCTCAAACACAACCGCAAAGTTGCAGTAAAGGTGCTGCGGCCCGAACTGGCCGAGGCTTTGGGCGGCGAGCGGTTCTTGCAGGAGATCGAGATTGCCGCCGGGCTCACGCACCCGCACATACTTCCGCTGCACGACTCCTGCGATACCGAAGGCTGCTTGCACTACGTCATGCCCTACGTGGACGGTGAGTCGCTGCGAGGAATGCTGAATCGGGAAAAGACGGTGCACTCCGCCCGGGCGTTACAGCTGGTCGAGGAAGTAGCGGGTGCATTGACGTACGCGCACCGGCAAGGCGTTGTGCATCGCGACATCAAGCCGGAGAACATACTCTTGTCCGAAGGCCACGCAGTGGTGGCGGACTTCGGGATCGCGCGAGCGATCAGCAATGCCGGCGGTGCTCACCTGACGCGAACGGGATTCCCGCTGGGCACTCCGGGATACATGAGTCCCGAACAGGCCGTCGGTAGAACCGATCTCGACGAGAAGACCGACATCTACAGTCTTGCGTGCGTGTTCTACGAGATGGTGATAGGAGAGACGCCCGAGATGTGGCCGACCGAAGAGGCGGTACGGCTCGGCCGGTTCGTCGATGCGTCGGACAAGCACCGTGCAGGATTGGATTGTCTGCCGGGGACCACGGAACAGATTCTCGTCAAAGCCCTGGCATTGCGACCGGGTGATCGCTATGTGACGCCGAACGACTTCGCGGCAGCGCTGGCGGCTTCGTTCGGTGAAAAACCGCAATTCAGCCACACCGAAGCCAAGGAACTGGTCAATAGAGCGGCAGACATTCAACTGCGGAACCCCACTAAACCGGATGCACTGTCACTAGGAGGAGTGCAACAGATAGCGGCGGAGGTCGGCATTCCGCCACGCTATGTGGATCAGGCTGCTAGATCCGTGGACAGGCCAACCGAGCCTCCTTCTCACAATGCGTTTCTCGGAGCGCCGACCATGCTGCAGTTCGAGCGAATCGTGGATGGCGAGGTGCCGGAATCCGAGTATCCCGAATTGGTGGAAGAAATCAGAACTGCGCTCGGCAACATAGGGGAGATCGACACTCTGAGCCGCTCGCTGACATGGCGCGCACAGGCAGTTCAAGGCGGCCGCCAAGTTAGCGTGACGGTCAGACCGCGGGCCGGACGCACGAGAATCCGAGTCCAAGAGCGACTTGGCGTTCTCGCCGGCGGACTCTACGGTGGAATCATGGGAGGTGTAGGGGGCGGTGGGATCAGCATGGTCTTTGGCATCGGGATTGGTGCCGCCGGGATACCGGTCATCACGGCATGCGGACTCGCCGGACTGGTGGTTACGGGGTCGTACGCCCTTGCCCGCCTCATCTTCACCGCGAACGTGCGCAGCAAGACCAGGCAGTTGAGCAATCTCATCGACCGGCTTGCAGAACACGTTGCGGAGACGGTGGTGCAGGGGCGGATTGAGTCGTAGGAGCGGGGAGCAGGGAGCGGAATATTGTCCTTCGGACGAACCTGATCGGCCACGGGTGGTTCCTGCGTTGAAACACGGGCTCGGCCCCTACGGGAGGTGTCCTGAAGGACAAGCTCCGCTCCCCGCTCCCCGTTATTAGCCGTCGTAGACGCGAACGTTTCACAAGCGTTTGGACGTATGTCCTTCCGGGTTCGAATCCCGGCACCGGTACCCACCGCGCAACCACCGCCCGGCTTCTGGTTGTGAGGCGTCCCTCAGCGACCCCGACCTGTCTGGCAACACCGCTCGCAGAATCCTAACTTACATCCGGGGATAACGGGGAGCAGCTACGTGGCCGACGTTCTGGATCAACTGAAGCAAGCCATTGCCGACCACTATGCAATAGAGCGGGAGTTGGGTCGTGGTGGGATGGCGACCGTGTATTTAGCCGAGGACTTGAAGCACCGGCGACAGGTAGCCATCAAGGTCTTCTCACCCGAGTTGGCCGCAAGTATGGGAACGGAGCGCTTCCTGCGCGAAGTCGAAGTCACCGCCAATCTAAATCACCCTCACATCCTGCCGCTCTACGATTCGGGTCAGGCCCATGGATCGGACATGACCGGTTCTTTGCTGTACTATGTGATGCCCTACGTAGCAGGTGAATCGCTGCGTGAGCGCTTGAACCGAGAGGTTCAGCTACCAGTGGAAGATGCTCTGCGCATCACGGAGCAGGCTGCCTCGGCTCTGGACTTCGCGCATCGCCACGAGGTGGTTCACCGTGACATCAAGCCAGAGAACATTCTGCTGCAAGATGGCGAGGTGATGCTGGCAGACTTCGGAATCGCATTGGGAGTCACCGATTCTGGCAAAGCTCGCCTGACCGATCCCGGCTTCCAACTTGGTACCCCGGCATACATGAGTCCCGAGCAGGTGGGCGGTGATCGAAAGCTGGACGGTCGTAGCGATATCTACTCGCTGGCGTGTGTGTTATATGAGATGCTGACTGGCGTTCCACCGTTCACGGGGTCAACACCTCAGGCGGTGTTTGCGCGCCATATGACAGATCTGGTGCCTCCGATCACCACCGTGCGGCCCAGCGTCTCTCAATCGATTGCCACCGCAATCAACAAGGCGCTCGGTAAGACACCAGCGGATCGATTTGCTACGGCCAAGTCATTTGCCGATGCGCTAGTTGCGGACGGTGCTGAGGCAGAGTCCGAAACGAAATCGATAGTAGTGCTGCCGTTTGCGAACCTGAGTCCCGACCTGGAGAACGAATATTTCAGCGATGGATTGACGGAAGAGATCATTACGGATCTCTCCAAGATCCATGTGCTGCGCGTGATCTCGCGTAACTCGGCAATTCAGTTGAAGGGTAGCAAGAAAGACACTAGAGCGATCGGCCGTGAACTGAACGTGCAGTACGTGCTCGAGGGCACCGTGCGAAAGGCCGAAGATAAGCTTCGGGTGACGGCACAGCTCATCGATGTCGCGACCGACGCGCATCTCTGGGCGGAGAAATACAGCGGGTCGATGGACGACATCTTCGAGATCCAGGAACACTTGGCGCGCGAGATCGTGTCACAGTTGCGCATCGTGCTGACCCCAGCTGAGGCAGAGAACCTGGGGCGGCGATCCGTGGATGACCCGATCGTCTATGCCCGCTTGCTGCGGGCGCGACAGGACATCTCGACCTGGAGCCCCGAGGGTTTGGACCGGGCAATTGGCGAGATCGAAACCCTGATCGCGGAGCAGGGTGAGGACGTGACACTGTTGGGCGAAGCTGCGCGGGCACATTCAATTCGTGCTGATGGCGTCTCGTTCGCCGTGCAAGATCTGGTTCAGGCCGCAACGTATGCGGCGCGAGGCCTGGCTGCCGATCCGTCATCACGAGAAGCTCTGCACGCGCTTGCGATGGTGCACTGGCTTCTGGGGGACATCGGTTCGTTCCAACGATACCTGCGCCGGGCCCTCGAACTCGATCCACACTTCACTCCGGCTCTCATGTGGGGTGCGGGTACTGCCGCGATTCTCTGCAAGCCGCGTCGCGCCCGCGAACTCCTCGACGCTCTGGAGAAACTCGATCCGCTCGGCCTCGAGACGCAGTTCGCCCGTGGCCTATTGGGCCTCTACTCGGGAGAGTTCACGGCTGCGGCAGAAGCGCTGGGTACCGCAGTCCGGGTCGTCCCAACCAGCGGTGCATACCTGCTGTTCTACGCGACGGCATTGGTCGAGGCGGATGTCGGACAACGGACCGTTGCAGCCGAAGGGTTTCCCACGGCGATGGAGGCCTACGGCAATCGCTACTACGGCAGTTTGCTTCGCTTCGTGTGGCTCGCTCTGCTGGATCGCGGTTCAGAGGCGCTACCTTTGCTGCGTTGTGAGCCGGGCATATTTCAGCATCCTGCGCTGGCGTTCTGGTATGCCTGGGGATGCGCACTGCTGGACGAGAGGGATACAGCGTTCGAGTGGCTCCGCAGGGCCATCGACGTCGGACGGATTTGCTATACCTACTACGCCGAGCACAGCCGCGTCTTTGCACCGCTGAGGGAGGACCCCCGGTTTGCAGACCTGATGGAAGAGGTTCGAGCCCGGTGGGAGCAGTTTGATATCTGATCATCCCCGTCAGTATTGACATCTTCCTGACGCCTCCGGACAAGGTTCTTGACAAGTTCCTGTCAGGAGGGGAAACGATGCGCAAGACGAGAGCGCTGTATTGCGGACTCATGCTCTGCGTTTTACTGGTGACGTCTGGAGCGACGGCCTGTAACGAATCCACCACCGCTCCGTGCCTCGACACGGGAGCCATCTGCAGTATGAAAACGACTGTTGCTCCGGAAGGTGCCGGACCGAGGACTATTGGGGCTTTAAGCACTGTGGATAATGTTGTTGCCGTAGCCAAGGTTGGGATTAGCCGAAGCGTCTCTTCACTTTTCGTTCGCATGTAGTGTACGACTTCGAGCCACTTGGTTCTCGCCCTTCGGCGCCACGGCCAAATCAAATTTCGGCACGACGAATCTGAATTTCGTCACGACGAATCTTAATTTCGAAACGGCTGATCTGAATTTCGGCACGACGAATCTGAATTTCGAAACGGCTGATCTGAATTTCGTCACGACGAACCTGAATTTCGGCACGGCTGATCTGAATTTCGAAACGACGAATCTGAATTTCGGCACGACGAATCTGAATTTCGAAACGACGTTCCGAAGGACTGCCAAAAGTAGTGTGCAGATTTTTGTGTAATTGAGTTGGCGTTTGGCAGAGACGAGATCCAAAGAGAAAGGCCACCGTCTAGCTTCTCTGGGGAGAAGATGGATCAACCGCGGGGTGAAT
>JBDGZZ010000212.1:0-7048 GCA_039588335.1 Gemmatimonadota bacterium
CAGACCTCCCGCACCTGAGGCGATCGAGATTAACCCGCCAGGTTTCGTCCCGCTCCACCTGGCCGCTGCTCAAGGACTAACACAGGGAGCGGTACAATGACCGGGGGCAGGTCAGGCGAGGTGGAGGACTTCTCCTTCGCGCGTCAGACTCCGACCATGTCGACGTTGGGCGCAGTTGTGCTCGGGCTGCTGTTGGTGATCTCGGCATGGGTGGTGAGCAAGCGCCGCCCCCTTAAGCCATAGGTCTTGTCGAACCCTCCACCTCCACCCTCCTCCTTGGCTTCGGTCTCGTCGTCCTTGCTGCAAGGTGCAGACGCAGCGTGCCGTAGCCGCGCGCGCTGAGGCGCTCCTCTACTCGCTGATCGAGTTCGTGAAGCTCGCCGGGTTGGAGCTGCTTGCCTACCTGAGCGAGACAGCCCGACAGGCGATCCGAAATCCGGGGACCGTTACACTCGCGCGTGGCCTCAAGTAGGTGGAATTACCTAGATGTTGACCGGATCTGCTCGACGGCGGGAGAACAGGCCAGGACTTACAGAATATTGCTTCCAATCTCGGAGAAGAATGCCCACAATAGTTCCGCTCCGACCATCCATATCGCAGCAAACAGGAGGGGAAACCATGCGGTGGATCAATAGCGCGATTACTATGAGCATTCTCGGATTGTTGGCACTGGCGCTCGCCGCGCCGGAGGCCAAGGCGCAGGTGCCGCCGACGGCCGACCTGATCTGGGTCGGCACCGACGGGCCGGGCTCGGGCCTGGGCACGAACACGCTGATCGGTGTGCAAGTGGGCGACCTCGTCACCCTGCACATCGTCGTGACAGGAGGCGATCTCGGCCTTTTTGACCTTCAGAACCTGACTCTCGAATACGACAGCAACCAGCTATCGGGTGCGTTCGCGGGGACGTGTCCGAATCCCCCGAATCCCGGCGGACCGACGCTCTGTGATGACCCGCTCCTCGGTGGGGCATTAATTCTTGCGCTCGCTTCGCCCACCATCAACGAGATCGGACCGGGCTCGACCATGTCGCCCTTCTCGGTGCTGAACCTCTTCTTCCCGACACCCTTCTTAGCGCCGCTCACGATGGGAGAGGCCACGTACCAGGTTCTCGACACGGGCGCGGTGAGTCTCCTCTATCAAGGAACCGAGGTCATAACCGACGGCGTGGGCCAGTCGCACTTCCCGCCAGCAAGTGCCTTCATCGCGGTTGAGCCGCCAACCATTCCTGTCGAGGTCGACATCAAGCCAGGCAGCGATCCCAACTCCATCAATCCGCTCAGCCGGGGAGTCATCCCTGTAGCCATCCTCGGAACGGATACCTTCGACGTGGCCGACGTGGACGTGACCACCCTGGCCTTCGGTCCGGACGGGGCCCCGTTGGCCCACCGAAACGGTCCCCATGTGAAGGATGCCAACCACGACGGCATCGACGACCTGCTTGCCCACTTCCTGACAGAGGAGGCCGGCATCGCCCTTGGGGACGAGGAAGCCTGCGCCACGGGAGAGACGTTGGACGGGACACCGTTCGAGGGCTGTGACTCGGTGAGGACAGTGCCTCCGCGCGGGGTCTAAACGTCGTGGACGGTAGCTCCGCAGCGTTGACTACGAGTTGCGGCAACGGCTTCGCGACCGCTCTCGTGCTACCGCCGCTTCTGTGGATTGGCGGACGGCGCAGACGCACGAGGGCATGACCGTCAGACTTGCCGCCTAGATTCGACACGCCCCGGCTTCGGTCGGGGCGTTGTCATACGGGGGAGGTTCCGTCAGTTTCCGCCTCGTGAGGCTGGGCCCGGGCCGGAGACGCAGGGCTCTGTAGGCCGCTCCGCTCCCGCACCTATCACCGTTTCCGAAACGTCCGTTTCCCTCGGCTGGACCTTTCCCGAAATGTCGGTCCCACCGCCTACTGGGGGACTGTTCCCGAAATGTCGGGGGTCTATCTCTCTCTGAGAGGTAGACGACACTTCGGGAACGGTCCCGCGCAGGGCAAAGCGCGCTACTTGACCGTCTGTCTCCGGTGTTGGAAGTCGCGCTATCCAGGCGAGCAGCAAATGAATCGACCAGGCTTCCCCGTTCTCCGGCGCTCTGGGCGGTTAGAATCAAGTGACATGAGTCGATTCCCGCGGCTACTTAGTTAAGCTATCGATGACACACCGGAGTTTGTCGGCATTTCCCCCGAGCAACTCAATCATTAATCCAATGGCCAACAAGTGTGCAGAAACGCCGCAGAACCCACTGGAATCCTTCAGGATTCAGGAATGTGAGCGAAGACGGTGTTGCCTTTACCTTTCGAAGACGGGCGAACTGTCTCCGCGTAAGGGGGCGGCGCAGCGCGCGAATCGCCCCCAGCCCCAGGAGAGGGATAGATGGCATGGAGCCCCAGGGCTCGCAGTACCGGGCGCCGCTTCCTTCCTCCCCGAAACGATCTACCCGAATCAAGAGCGTCCTATGCGTGGCGCGGCCTAGCTGGCGGGGTGGCCTTTAACACCACGCATAATGACACGAAAACGTGTCTACCCCTCCGAGGACACCTATTCGCGAGAGAGCCCTCTTTTTCCGCCGCGAAGGGCCTGTGTGGAGGGTGGGGTGGGGGTCCCAGTCCTCCCTGAGCCCCCGCGCGGCGCGGAGATCCCTGGGGCCGGTGCTCTCACACCTCCCCTATACCTGTGCCGGTCAATAAGGTCATCTCGGCCCGAGGTCGTCTCCGCAAACTGACCAGCGATGGGCCGATGGATGGGAAAACCGGACGGTCTCCGGCTGGACGACGGGCAGACTCGCCCGCCAGCCTCGCCACAGGCGGGAAAGCCAACCCCAGAAGATCCGATCTCGCCGATGGAGCCTCGGGCACTGGAGGACGGCTACTTGCTGGCGGAGCGCCAGGTTCTCCGCGGCTCTGGAGCAGCAGCCCCTGCAGTGCGCCCAGTGAGAGGACTGCCCCGAGCGTACCGCGTAGCCTTATTTGGTCCGGCGATCGGAGAAGCTAGACAATGGCGGAAAGTTCCGAGTATTTGACCGGGACACATCGGATGGCGGCGATTCGAAGTAGAGGTCGGAGAACACTTCCACTTCCTCTGGGAGATCGTCGGCCTTTTTCGATCCACACACTTCGCAAAGAGGCTGTAGGTTGCGAAAAGCCGCAGTGCCGCCCTTGCTTCTAGGCAGGATGTGGTCAAGGTGCAAACCGCGTTTTGAGCCGCACCCAAAACATCTCTTTTCGTACAAGGTGAATATGGTCCTCTTTAGCTTTCACGCCGCTTTTCGGCTCGTAGCGTCGATTGGAATACCGTAGTGTTCCTCAAGATGATCGCTCCGACCGCCCCCGGAAGAACGCCGGCCTGCCGGCTGTTGACGAAGCTGCTCGTGGTGTGCGCTGTCTTGGTAGGGAACGGATGCTCCGATAGTCAACTGATCATCGAGACCCGTCACGTCGTCCTGGTCAGCATCGATACGCTGAGACGTGATCACGTCACGGTGTACGGATACGAGCGGAACACGACACCACACCTCGAAGACCTCGCCCGATCTGGAATCGTGTTCGAAAACGCCTTTGCGGCCAATACGAATACGGCGCCATCCCACGCATCGATGCTGACCGGCCTGCACCCCAACACGCACGGCATCCGGCGAAACGGTTACAGGCTCGAGGATGGTGTGGAGACGTTGGGACAGAAGCTCGGGGACGATTTTGCCCGCGCGGCTTTCGTCAGCGGGTACCCGATGCGGCGCTCGATGACAGGCCTCGACCGGGGGTTCGAGCACTACGACGACGACTTTGGCTCGGATTGGCAACGCGACGCGGAGGGGACCTTCCGACGGACGCAGAAGTGGCTGGATCAGCGGGGTAGTGATCGTCGTCCGATCTTCCTCTTCTTTCACCTGTACGATCCCCACCATCCCTACGACGCTCCCGAGGGTTTCGCGGAACGATTTCTTCCCGCCGGTCGGAAGGCCTTTCGTTTTCCGGTGGAGGAGTCCACGTATCAGCGATTCTGGGAAGGAGTCGCAACACGGGCGGAGTTCGAAGAGTACGTCGCGCGGTATGACGGCGAGATCGTCCACGTCGACCACTACGTAGGCCGCCTGTTCGATACGCTGAAGCGGCTTGGCTATTGGGAACAGGCTCTCGTCCTGGTGATCTCGGATCACGGCGAGACGCTGGGCGAACGTCCCGCACCCTTTACCCACGGGGGACGTGTCTACGACGAGCAGATTCGTGTGCCCTTGATCCTCCGTCTACCCGGTGATCGGCATGCCGGGAGTCGCATTGTCGAACAGGTGCATCACATCGACGTGGCGCCGACAATCCTGGATTTCCTGGGCGTTGGCGGCTTGCCGCGGGCCCACGGCAGGTCGATGCGGCCGCTGATCGAGGCTCCAGATTCGCCAGCCGCTGACCGCCCTGTGTTCAGTACGGCACTTCCCCAGACGTGGCGCGTTCCCGAGGTCGTTGGAGAGTTCAAATACGACGTCCTGGTGTCCTCGATTCGAATTCCATCGTGGAAGCTGATCGCCTATCCCGGCATCGATGGTGAGATCTTCCAGTTGTTCGACCTGGAGAGCGATCCAGCGGAAACGAGAAACCTCTCGGCCGCGGAAGACGAGAAGCTGGCGGAACTGAGCCGGTCGTTGGGCGCCTGGCGGCGGGAAGCCGGCGATAGGGAATCCGTTCCCCCACCCACCCTGAGCCCGGAGGAGGAAAAGGCGCTCCGGGCGTTGGGATACATCGACTGATCCTGGCTGGAGTCGATGCAGACCTCGTACTCGGGATCCACGAGCGCGTCGAGCTTTCGCTGCTCAGGCAGAAGCCCCATCCCTCCTGGTAGTGCGAGGTGCGATAGGGGATCGCGTCCGGGCGTTCGGGCACCGTGTGGGGATTGATCCCCTTATGCGGTCGTAGTTGATAGAATCGCTCCCTACCGGACGTAGCGGAAACGAGGCTTTTCCTTCCCATGTCAATCAATTGATCCGAACCAGAAAGGACTCACCTTGAAGGCCAAAGCAGAGCCGGGGATCGTCCGCGCAGCCGTTGCCGGGTTAGGGCGAAGTGGCTACGGCATCCATGCCGTTTGTATCCGAAAGCAGCCCGAACAGTTCCAAATCGTGGCTGCCGCCGACCAACTGGCGGAACGCCGACGCGACGCCGAAGAGGAGTTCAACGCCAGAGTCTATCCCGACTGGAAACCGTTGCTTGCCGACGGCGATTTCGATCTCTTCATCAACGCCCTGCCGAGCCCGCTGCACGTGCCGGCTACGATTGCCGCGCTGAAGGCCGGCAAACATGTCCTGTGCGAAAAGCCCATGGCCGCCAAAGTCAGGGACTTCGACCGAATGGCCGCGGCCGCCAAGCAGAACAAGCGTGTTTTGTACCCCTTCCAAAACAACCGCCTGCAGCCCTTCTTCGACAAGCTGCGGGAGGTGTTGGCTTCCGGCGTCCTGGGTAAGTTGGTCTACGTGTGCAGCTACTGGGGCGGCTTTCGGCGACGGTGGGACTGGCAAGCCTGGCAAGACAACCTGGGCGGTTCGTTGTTCAACACCGGGCCCCATGCGATTGATCAGGCCCTTGCCCTGTTCGGCTGGAAGACCCCCAAGGTCTTCTGCCGCATGGACTGCAACAATGCCTTCGGGGCCGATGCCGAGGACCACTGCACAGTCACGCTCTACGACCCCAAGCGCGCCGGTCCGCAGATCGACATCGTCATCAGCGAGTACCTGGCCTACGCACAGGGCGAATTCTACAACATCGGCGGCACCTACGGCGGCCTGACCGGCGGCGCCACCGAATTGCATTGGCGTTACTTCGACCCGAAGCAGGCACCGAAACAGAAGATGTGGAAGTGGTCCGTGGACCGGCAATACAACAGCGAGAAATTGCCTTGGGTTGAGGAGTCCTGGAAACTGGATGAAACACAGGCAAAGAACGCCGTCGGCTACACTTTGGAGTCCTTCCCAATCGGCCCCGAGCGCATCTATGCCGACCTCTACGAGGTCCTCAGCGGCAATGTCAAGCCGCTGATCACCTTAGCGCAGGTCCGCAAGCAGATTGCCGTCCTCGAAGAGTGCCACCGACAGAACCCCCTGCCGCGCAAGCGGTGATCGGTGATCGGTAATCGGTAGGGCATCCTTTGTCGGGATCATGTGCCCGTTGTGACCGAGGATTCGATGCTTGACTTCGCAGATCGCGATGAATACTATGAGGATCACGCGCGGCGATCGCCTGCGCGTCTGGGCATGTCTGGGCATGAGTGAGTGCATGTCCGGTGACGTTGCTGATCGATGGAGAAATGGGGAGACTGGAACGATGCATGCCGCCGGTGATCGCCGAGCCCGACAGCATGCCGCCGCGGTCAGCCGCGTTTCCGGGGTATCGAAGAAGACATCAGCAGCAGCGATGAGTCCCTTGCCCAAGGTCAAGCTGGCAAACTCGGACACCGAAGTCACTCGTCTGATCTGCGGTGGGAATCCGCTGGTCGGCTATTCGCACCTGTCCAGCAAACTGGACGCCGAAATGATCGAATACTGTACGGTGGAACGGGTGGTGAAGTTCGTGCACCAGGTCCAGGCCGCGGGAATCAATGCAGTTCAGTTCCGTGGCGACTACCATCGCGTACTACACTGGCTGGAACTGTTCAAACGCGAAGGCGGCAAACTGCACTGGATCGCACAGACGGCGTCGGAAATGGCCAACGTCTTCGACAACATCAGAGTGATTGCGGCCGCCGGGGCCAAGGCCATCTATCATCATGGCTCCCGCACCGACAAGTTTTGGCTCGAGGGCAATATCGACAAGACCGTCGACTATCTAAAGTGCATGCGCGACAGCGGCGTACAGGTGGGCCTGGCCAGTCACATCCCGGAGGTCATCGAGTACGCCGAAGAACACGATTGGGATCTGGACTTCTACATGTGCTGCTCCTACAACATCAACCGCCGGCCGCGCGAGAGCGCGATCGTCTCGCCACAGGCGGCGGCCACCAACGAGGAGGAGTTTCTTCCCGAGGACCCGCCGCGCATGTGCCAAGTGATCCGGGCCACGGACAAGATGTGCCTGGCC
>JBDGZZ010000213.1:0-7039 GCA_039588335.1 Gemmatimonadota bacterium
GGTCCCGCATCAGAAGCTCGAATATGGTCGGCACACCGTGGCAGACAGTGACCTGTTCGGACTCGATGAGATCCAGGGCCTGGGACGAGTCGAACTTCTCCTGCAACACCAGTGTGCAGCCCCTCATGAGTGCCATGATTGCCACGTGCACACCGAAGATTGTGAAGAACGGCACCGCAACGAGCACCCGGTCGGACTCGTTGAGGCCGAGCACGTCTGCCGTGGAAGATGCGTCCTGCACGAGGTTCCGGTGGGTGAGGACCACGCCCTTGGGCTTGCCGGTAGTACCGGAAGTGTAGAGAATCGCAAGCGGCCCGGTCTCAGGATCGATGTCCGTGTCCGCGGACGGACGCTTCCGCCCCCGTTTGACCAGGTTGCCGAACTGAAACACGCGGTCGTCGTACCAGAAGTCCTCCTGGCCGACCAGCACGAGGTACTGCAGGTCCGGCAGTTCGGTGATCAGCTCGTCGAACACCTCGACGTAGTCCACCTCGCCCAGAGACTCCACTGCCACGACAAGGCTCGTCTCCGCATGCCGGAGCTGGTACTTGAGTTCCCGGTAGCCCAGGGAAGGATTGAGTGGGACCAGGACGGCACCGACCTTCGCCGCCGCTATCATGGCGATAACCCACTCAGGCTGGTTCGGCAGGTCTACGGCAACCCGGTCTCCAGCCTCGATACCGAGATCGCGGAATGCCCCAGCCAGAGCGGTAGCGTCGGCGTCCACCTGCTCATATGAGAGCCTACGTGACCCTAATACCAAGCACTGCCGGCTTGGATCCTGCTCCACGCGCTGGGCGAAAAGGTCTGCCAGGCGGTACGTTGTCAACTAGATCCTCTCGAGTAAGTCCGGAACCACTCAACATACCCTGGTCAGTATGGGCCTACAAGATTGGGCTCTATTCACCCAGGACCTTGATAATCAGACGCTTGCGTCGCCGCCCGTCCCACTCGCCGTAGAATATCCGCTGCCACGGACCCAAGTCGAGGGCACCGTCCGTTATAGGTACGATAACCTCATGGCCGATGGTGAGACTCCGGAGATGGGCGGCGCCATTGTCTTCACCTGTCAGGTTGTGGTCGTAGCGATCCGGATCCCACGGCGCCACGGTCTCCTCGAGCCACTTCAGTATGTCACGCCACAACCCCGACTCATGGTCGTTGACAAACACCGACGCCGTTATGTGCATCGCCGACACCAGCACAAAACCCTCCTGCACTCCGCTCTGCACAACCTGTTCGGCCACTTCGTCGCTGATGTCGATGATCTCCTGGCGCTTCTTCGTATTGAACCAGAGGTAATGCGTGTGGGATTTCATAGCACGGGGAACGAGTCTGGCCACAGTAGGGGGAGGGACGAGTGAACTTCGACCTTCATCAGTCCCATTGCTTCACTTCTTCTGGGTTGGGGACACGCTTTGTCAAGCCAGTTGCAGCTGGCTCAGGGTATCGGACCCATAGAACATGCTTATGTACTTGGACTGCACCGGCGTCAGCCTACGTACCGCCCACGTCAGATAAACGAAGTGAGGTTCCGTTGGTTCGTGCAGTGGATACATACCGCACTGGGCGGGCAGATTGTTACCCTTCCTCGTATTGCATTTTGAGCACGCGGTCACAACATTGCTCCACGCGTTGGTTCCACCGCGAGACAGTGGTATCAAGTGATCTCGCGTGAGACACTCACGGAACTTGAATTGTTGCTGACTGCGCCCGCAGTATTGACAACGGTACGAGTCACGGGCAAACAGGAAGGTGTTGGTCACCTGACGCCGGAACTTCCGGGGAACGTGCACGAACCTGACCAACCTGATTACAGCTGGCTTCGGGAGAGACAGGGATGCACTCCGGATAACGCGCCTGCCGTCATTCTCCACAATCTCGGCCTTCCCGTCGAGCACCAAGCGCAGGGCACGACGGACTGGTACGAGCGTCAGAGGCTCAAAAGAAGCGTTGAGAGCAAGGCAGCGCACAGGAAGCCCCGGTTTCAGCCACAGAAGACCCCCCTCGCTCCAACCGGAACGGGCGGGCCAGCCTTTGAGTTACATAATTCTATCCGGTACCGTAAGACCCTGCAATAGGTATGTTTGCGACACGAGGTGGGCCAACTGACTCATGCTGACCAGACAGGAACTGAGAATACAGATCGAAAGGCACCTGGAGGGCCGGATCACACTGGAAGACCTCTCGGCCTGGGCTGAGGACGTATTCCGCACCGAAGAGTTCGAAACCGGGAGTCAGGAGCAGATAGAGGAGATCCTCTCCATCCTCCGCGACGCTACCGATCCTCACAGGTTCAGATGGGAACACCCCGACTTCGAGCTGATGTTAGAGCAACTCGGAGCATGACGCGCCGCCCGACATCATGAAGACACCAGTCGTCATCTGGCTGCTGCTCAGCGCGATCTGGGGCTCGACTTGGCTTTTCATCAAGGTCGGCCTGGAGGATCTTCCTCCCTTCACGTTCGCCGCCCTGCGCTTTGCCGTTGCCATCCTTGCACTGCTGCCCCTCTTGATCGTGCGCCGAGTCCGGTTCCCCCGTCCTAGAGGTGACTGGTGGCTCATGATCAACACCGGAGTCCTGACGTTCACCGTAGCCTACGGTCTCGTCTTCTGGGGTGAGCAGTACATCTCATCCGGACTGGCGGCCTTGCTCTTCGGTACCTTCCCGCTCTTCGGACTAGTGATAGCCCACTTTCACCTCCCCGCCGAGCGAATAACCTGGACCAAGGTGATGGGCGTTGCCTTGGGAATCCTGGGAATTGGACTGGTCTTCTCCAACGAACTCACGGTGACAGGTGCCGCAGCTCTGTGGGGAGGCGTGGCAATTGTCGTGGCTGCCCTGGCAGCGGCCTATGCCGACATCCTGATCAAGCTCCGAGGCGGCCACCTGGATACGACGGTACTCACCTTCGTACAAATGGTAGCCGGCAGCTTGCCACTGGTGGCAATCGCGGCGGTGACCGAGGGCGATCCGAGAAACTTCGATTGGACTCCCCTTGCCGTATTCTCCATAGCCTACCTCGCAGTCATAGGGTCGGCATTGGCCTTTGTACTCCTCTACTGGCTGATACGGCATATGGAAGTCACCAAGACGATGTTGATTACGCTCGTTACCCCACTCATCGCGGTGCTGTTGGGCATAGTGTTCCTTGGCGAGCAACTGACTTGGCGCACGGCGGTTGGCGGAGCCGCAATAGTGACCGGGATTGGGCTGGTTGTGTGGCAGGGAGCTGCGGTGCTGGAGAAGCGCGCTGCTTTCCTTTTCAGTAAGAGCAAGAGGGCCGCCGCCACAGGTGGTGACGACGGCCCTCAGGTATAGCCCCTTATCGGGGAGCTAACATCATTGCGGCGTCAGCAACTTGAAGTACTCTGCTATTTCAAACCCTGTTGGATCGACTTCGAACAACCTGCCCCTGGTGAAGTACCCCGTCGTCGGGAAGTACGGTGGTGGATCCCCCAGCACGCATTGGTCGTAAGAGTACCGCTTGACATATCCCCGGCCCGACGTCAGGCCAACGGCACCACGTTGCCTTTGTATGATTCCACCGGTCAGATAGATACAACCGCGCCCGTTGATCGTAGCTTCGCAGGGTTCTGCATTGCTGGAACCGCTGTTGTAGTTCTCGACGGTGAAGATATTCAACGCCAGCACCACGCCTTGAATGAACTCACTGATCGTCTCGTCGTAACTCCGATATGGCTGACCCGCGAATGGTATTACCGGGGCGTTGATCGCATTGTCTGCAATCACGACGTCATCGCCGCTGAAGATGCCCAACAAGTCGGTACAGGTACCTGCACCGGGATCGGTTATGTACTTAACGTCATCACCGATGACGATGTCGTCCGTCGCCGCCACCGTGACCTTGCCGCGCAGCGTTCCGCTGATCACGACCTTCCCTTCGACGAAGATGACACCCTTGAATGACGGATTCATCTCGCGATTGATAGGGTGGAGGTATGCTCCGTCGGGCCGTCCGGCGACCAAGGGGCTCACGGCTCCCGTCCACGGCAGCCAAACGCCTCCGCGGGGGTCGGGGCCCGCGTCGAACGCACCCCAGATTCGATCGTCTCCACCCAGGTAGCACACGCGGCTGGCATCCGTAAGCGCCACCTGCCAGTCATGACCGCCTGCGGGGTGATTGGTCGCAGAGACGAAACCCTGCCCGGGGTGAAAGTCACCGCAATGGTCTGCGTTCTGTAGGCCTCCCGTGGGTTCATCACCGCTGACCCACTCGGGGTCGGTCAGGTGCTGGTACACCCGGATGAACCCCTCGTTGGCGTCGGTCGAGTCACCGTCTGCATTCAGGTCGAGCGCCATGAATTCGATTCTTGTCGTGGCTTCTCCGTGTCCGCCGGTAGTGTTTCCAACGTATGACGTGTTACCGGCCAACCCTTGGGTCTTCAATTTCACGAGGTCCGCGGTGGCCGGCATCGCAATCGTTGCGCCCCATTCGGTATAGCCCTGCATGAAAGTGCCGTAGAACGCCTGGTACACATCCTCGGCAGTTTCGACCGTGCTGTGGAACGTGGCACCCGTTGAGTAGATCCTGATTCGGTCGTTGGAGTGCACCGGGCCCCAGATCTGGTCGCCGCTGGCAAACCAGATATTGCCCTCAATGGTGGTGAAGTAGGCGAACTTTGCAAAGCTCTCCTGACTCACTTCACCACGTCGCACGACCCGGTTGCCGAATTCGTCCTCCGCAACCGACACGATGCTTCCGAATACGCCGTACTGACCCGTAGTGACACCGGTCGGTCCGACGTAGGTATACCGCTTTACGTTCGGGATGGTGGCTCCACTGGCGTCGGTGATCGTGACTCCGTTTTCAATCGTGTGGTATCCGCTATCCGGATAGAGGGTCTTGTCGCCGTTTATCCTGGAGCGCACCTCTTCAACACCAGATTCCGCGGCCGACTCGAGCGTACTCAGACGTTCATTGAATCGGTTGATGCTCGCTGCATTGGTGCTCAACATCGCTGCACCGACGGAGATTGCAGCCACAACGAGCGAGACCAAGAGCGCCACCACAAGGGCTATGCCGCGCTCGTCACGCATTCGTCTCTTGAAATCCATGCTTGCCTCCATACCTACGGGACCGTGACCAGAGCGGACGATTCCTGCGTGGACAGCGTCGGTGTACAGTCCTGTACGGCAATGCCGTAGTAGTACTGCTCTCCCGACGTAACATTGAGGTCCTGATAAGTGTACGTGGGTTGGCCGGACGGTATGCTGAGATAGGGATCGCCCCAATCAGGTTGAGCTGCCTGGCGCCGCCAGATGACATATCTGGTTACATCGGACTCACCACCGGCTTCGTCGACCGCTTGCGGCCACGACAAGTTCACCGCCGGGTCGCCCGTCCCCAAGGTCACACCTACAGCGGTCACTGCTATTCCAAGAATTGGCTCATCGCCGCACGAGCGTTTCACAGCCAAACCTGCATTCGGGAGACGCACCAACCGCGATATGGCTCGCTTGCGCTCCTCGGAGCCTGTCTTTCCGTTCGTGGCGGTGAAGTTCACCCGCACACCGCGAAGACTGTCGATTCGAGCTGCGGCTGCCGTGTCGGCTGTTGACCCGTGAATCGCCTCCGAGTGCGTCAATGGGAGCACGCCTGCTGGCACCTCCTCAATGAAGACCGGCGAACTAGGAGGGTTCCTGATCCAAGAATACTCGAAGAACGGCTCTCCCGGCGTCTGCAGCAGGTTGCGCGATACGACTTCAGCTGGATCGGCATTCACTTGCTTGTACAGGATATAGTCATCCGTACGAGATGTCGTCGCATTCGACTCGAAGTAGAAGACGATGGTCTCCGCCGGTGAGTTGGTCAGCCCACCCAATGCCCGGTAAGATGTGTCGGGATAGCCAAAGGACGTCGTGGGTATCGTGATCCGCCGTGCCTTCGTGAGTGCCATCACGCTACCCGTTGGTGAGTCCCTGTCATAATAGACCGCCCATACGTCGTTCTCGACGTTGGTGGCGTAATCAGCGTTGAATGCCACAACATCGGAACCGGCGTAGATGATGTATGGTTGTTCGTCGGGAACGTTTGACCCTGCTGTTCGCAGATCCAACTCCAACGCGTTCGCTGCAAAGCGCAGATTCTGCAGCGCATCCATCTGCTCCGCCCCGAAACGATACCCACGGCTCTGGTAACGGAGGAAACTGAACGCTCCCCCCACGACAACACCAAACACCACCAAAGCCACCAGCATCTCCAGGAGAGTCATGCCGCGGCGGTTCGCTATGCTCCTGTACGTCATGGTGCACCCACCGTTATAGTGCGAGCTAGTGGTTCATCCAATCCCGGCCCCCTAACTGTGACCGTTATCTTCTTGTAGTTCACAGCTTGGCCCGCACCACCCACGACGAGGATAGTAGTAATCCTCGTGTACCCAGGCAGCGTAGGGAAATCGCTCTCGGTGCCGGCGTACGCTGTGTCGAGGCCAGCATAGTTCGGATCCATCTGAATCGCCTCGATCCGGCCATCGACGAGCTGAAGCGCCGAGGCATTGCGATCGCCCACCGCCACTTCGTGGACGAAAGAGGCAGTGGCCGTGCCCATTGCCAACAACACTGCCGTGATGATGGCCAAGGCCATCATGACTTCGATCAGGGTGAAACCGCGTTCGCTTTTCATTAGAACCCTTGCTCCCAGCCGGTCGACTTGTGGCTGAACCAAGAAACCCGACCCGTGGCGCGCTCGATCGTTACGAGCCGCGTGTCGTTCAGGATATCACTGCTATTTAGTGCACGGCGCGACGTGAGGTACACTCCGCCCATCTCGCTGGCGCTGCCGTTTCTATGAAAGGTCAAGGCGGGAATCCCATCCACACGCTTCGTCAGAGCCACAGGACCAGGTCCGATAGGCGCGTACGCCGGCGTGCTGGCTCTACCGATCACCACATGCTCCCCCAGCGGTATGCCGCGGGTGCGCTCGCCGTCGTCCAGCGCCCCATTATTGTTGGCATCTTCATGTATCCGAATCGCCTGCCGGGTCACGTCGAACGTCACAATGACGTCGTGCTGTCG
>JBDGZZ010000214.1:0-7001 GCA_039588335.1 Gemmatimonadota bacterium
GACGAAGGTAGGGGCAGTGTGTTTCGCGGTGTGCGTGGTAGCAACCAGCTTTTCTGGGGTGACGGGAACCACATAGTGTTCCCCTGGGAGAAGGACGGCTGGACACATCTCTATTCCGTGTCCGCTAATGGTGGCAGAGCAACCTTGCTCAGTCCAGGCGAGTTCGAAGTCGAGGATGTGGTGCTCAGCACCGACCGTGGCTTGGTCGTCTACTCATCGAATCAGGACGACATAGACCGGCGCCACATCTGGCGCGTAAGAGTCGACGGTGGCGGGCCCCAGGCGATCACGAGCGGCAATGGTAGCGAGTGGACACCGGCCCTGGTCGAGGACGCGGTCGCCATGCTCGTGGCCGACGCGAGGCGGCCCGCGCACGCCGCAATCAAGCCGGCCGCGGGCGACCTCCGACCTCTAGCTCCCGCTTCCATGCCGCGAGACTTCCCATCGGACCAACTGGTCGAACCACAGCAGGTGATCTTCTCGGCGGCCGACGGCATGCAGATCCATGGTCAATTGTTCTTGCCGCCCAACCAACGTCGCGGTGAGCAATACCCCGCTGTGCTCTTCTTCCACGGGGGATCGCGCCGTCAAATGCTGCTCGGCTGGCATTACCGCGGTTACTACCACAACGCGTACGCCATGAATCAATATCTGGCCAGTCGCGGTTACGTCGTTCTCTCAGTGAACTACCGTAGCGGTATCGGCTACGGTATGGAGTTCCGCGAGGCGTTGAACTACGGTGCACGTGGTGCCAGTGAATTCAACGACGTGCTTGGTGCGGGATTGTACCTGCAGAGCCGGTCCGACGTCGATCCCAATCGCATAGGCCTGTGGGGTGGCTCGTACGGTGGCTATCTGACAGCCATGGGTCTGGCGCGTGCGTCAGATCTGTTCGCTGCCGGCGTCGATCTACACGGTGTGCACGATTGGAACTTCGTGATTCAGAACTTCATGACCAGCTACAACCCGGCGGAGCAAGTCGAGATCGCCCGCCTCGCGTTCGAATCCTCTCCAATGGCGGCGATCGATGGCTGGCGCTCGCCGGTGTTGTTGATTCACGGTGACGACGACCGCAACGTTCCCTTCAGCGAAACCGTCGACCTGGTGGAGCAACTACGCAAGCGGGATGTGTACTACGAACAGTTGATCTTCCCCGATGAAGTACACGGATTCCTGTTGCACAGGAACTGGATGGCGGCGTACGTGGCTGCGGCGGACTTCTTCGACAGGATGCTAAAAGGTGCCGAGAACGCTACGGGCGGAGGCTAGGAACCGTTCAACGTTTTACTCACCATCCATGAATCTTCATGTCGATCAACTCTTTGGTCGACAGATCCTTGATCCCGCGGCGCTCGAGTCGCTTCACGAAACTCGCGTCGACTCCGTGGATTCGCATCCGGACCAGTGTCTTGGCGGTAATCTCGTTGTAACCAACCTCCGCCATGTCCTCGACGAACTCCGGTGTGACGCCGTGGATCCGGAACTGTTCCAGCGTGTTGGGTGAGAGGTCGGTGTAACCGAGTTGCTCCATCTCCTCTATGAATCGTGGTGTCACCCCGTGTATCCGGAAGTTCTTGAGGGTCCTGCCGGAAAGGTCGGAGTAACCTAACTCCGCCATGTCGCGAACGAATTCGGCGTTCACGCCGTGGATGCTCATCTGAACCAACTCGCTGATGTTGAGGTCGGCCATTCCGATGTCGACCATTTCCCGGACGAATTCAGAGTCCACTCCGTGAATGCGCATCTGGACAAACTGGCTCAGGTCGGCCGCTTGTAGTCCGAGATCGACCATCTCTCTGATGTAGTCTGCATCGACCCCGTGGATTCGTAGCCGCACCAGATCGTCGAACGACGAGCGCTCGTATCCCATGTCGGCCATGGCCTTGGCATGCGCCAGGCTCACTCCGTGGATCCGGCCGCGCACCAGGTCGTCCCGTGATAGATGGTCGAAGCCGAGCGCGGCGAGTTCCCGGACGTATTCCGGATCCACGCCATGAATCCGAAATCGAACCAGATCCTTGGCTGGAGTGTCATCATATCCGGCAGCCACCATCGCATCTATGTAACCGGCGCTCACGTCGAAGATCGCGAACTCGATCAGTTTGTTGAGCGCGAGATCGCGATAGCCGCGGTCCTGAATCGCAGATACGTATGTTGTGGTGACATCGTGCAGGCTGAGATTGAACTGGTCTTTGAGCGACAGTCTCGAATACCCCAGGCGTGACATCGCACCGGCATACCCGGATTTTGCAGTCCAAGTGAAGTCGCCCCAGGCTTCACGTCCGTCTTGAGTGCCCTCGAAGACAAAGGTGCCGCCCTCGCGGTCCAACTGGAATTGCAGCTGAATACGACCGGAGGCGTTTCGTTGCGGAACGTCACCGGTGAACTCGTCCAGTTCCACCGAGTTTCCGCTATGAATCCGGTCGCCGTCGATTCGAGTGCGGATCTCCAGGTGTAGTCTCCACTGGTTATCCCAACGGGACCACTCTGCCTCCCACTCCCCCGTTACGGTGGACTGCTGGGCGGGAAGGGAGGTGGGAGACAGGATGGTTGCTGCTAAGGCGAGCAACGGAAGGTATTTGGCATGGCGTGGCACGATTACACTCCGTTTCGATGTCGGACCTCGGTGTTGTTGGATTAGACGGGGTGGATGCCACAAACGTTGGAATGGGTGCGGTGGCGGAATCGCGCTTTAGGCGTGAGCCAGCCGTTTGACGATCTCGAACTCCTTGGCCGTAACCGGCTGAACCGACAGCCTACCCCGTTTGGTGACGACCATCTCCCCGAGGCCCTTGGCCGTCTTGAGTGCATCGAGTGGCACTAATCCAGGCAGCTTGTCAACGAACTCGACATCGACCATCGACCACCGGGGATTCTCTCGTGTAGACTTCTCGTCGTAGTACTTGCTCTTCCGATCCCACTGATGGGGATCGGGGTAGGCCTCCTTCAGAACTCGTGCGATGCCAGCGACACCAGGTGGCTTCGCGTTGCTGTGGTAGAACAACACGAGATCACCACGCTGCATTCGGCGCATGTTGTTGCGGGCCGAATAGTTGCGTACGCCTTCCCAGTACGTCGATCCGTCTCGTGCCAAGTCGTCGATCGAGTACACGTCGGGTTCCGATTTCATCAACCAGTAGTTCATGAGAGACAGCACGGAGCAGGGAGCGGTTAGCCGGCTAGTTGAAACAAAGACCCAGAGCAAATCTAAGATAACCCCGCCCCCTGCTGTCCGCTCCCCGCTCCCCGTACCATAAGTGATCCGCGCCACCGCACTGGAAGCGGCGATCGCTGCATAGTGCCGATGATCTGATGGGGATTAGCCCGACCCGGATACTGGGATCCGCTGGACTTGGCAGCGATGCCCCTATCTGCATGGTTGGCAAGGACTTGACAGGTCTCACGCCAGTTCCCATCGTGTGCGGGATATCGTGTGATCCAGAGGTGTCATGTTGCTCTCCCGGCGATTTGTGGTAACAGGAAGTGAACACGGAGGCCATCGGCCGTCTCTCTCGTCAGCCCTGACGCGGATACTGGGCGGGTCAGTGGTGCTGGCGCTCTTTTACGGCTGTGAAGTTCCAACAGACCGCTCTGCCCGGCTGACTGTGGAGATGGCAGAGATACCTTCCCTGATCATCGGGGACAGTCTGTTGCTGACCGCCGAAGTGCTGGACGAGGTGGACACCGTCAACAACGCTGAAATACGGTTCGAGTCCAGCGACGCTACGGTGCTCCTGGTCAATCCGGATGGTCGCCTCTTGGCAAACAAGGTCGGTCAGGCCGAGGTCAGCGCTCGCGCCATCGCGTATGCCCAGGCGCAGAATGCGACCCAGGTCGTGCAAGTGCGCGATGTCTACGAGCTGGACAGCATCGCACCGCAACTAGTCCGCTACGGAGCGACCGTTGAACTCTTCGGAGTCGGGCTGCCCCAGACGATTGCGGCGACTTTGGGTGGAACAGAAGCATTCGTCAAATCGTACACCCCGCTGGACCCAGAAGCGCCCGGTCGTTTCGGTACTCTGGAACTCTGGGTCACTCCCCCGGCGCCGATCATATCCCAAGCTGTGCTTCTGGGGTTCGAAGGCATCTTGATCAGTGATACGGTTATCGTGACTCAGAGGGACATCTACGAGCCCAATGACTCCATCCCGCGCAACTTCGGCTCGATCTCGGACAGTATCTACAATCCCGCCCTGGCTTTTGAGCGTGTGAGAAGGGGTGAAGGACAGCTTGCGGTGGACTGGTACACGTTTACCACCAGCCAGCAGGGAGACTGGACCATATCAGCTTGGTCCCCGGCAGGGGGTTCCCGGTTCAATGTCTATGTCACGAATTCGCTGTTCTGGTCATCGTCGGCGCTGAACACGGAGGGAGCTGGCCTCTATTTCGTAGGCCCGGGGGACTGGGGTACCGGAGCCGGTTTCCGGCCATGTGACGGAATGGGGTACTTCTATCCCGATTTCGGCGAGTATACGTTCACTTTTGAGGTGCCGCCCGATTCGGCTGTGTTTGCGTTGCGTGATCTGCCTGCCGGGACCTACAACGTGTTTGTTACGTATGGTGAAGGGAGCCCGTTGTACGACCCCGTCTCGAACTTGTCTGCAGTGGCCGTGTTTCTCGACAGCCTGAACCTCGTGACTCCTCTGCCTGCCGGTCTCAAGATCAAACCAGGATACAATTCGATCCTCGATCCGGACCAATTCGAGGAGAACGACTACTGTAGTGTGGCACCGCAGATCTCCGTGCCAGACACACTGCGTCAACTGACGATCGACACTCCCCACGACGCAGATTGGTTCAGTTTCTCCATCAACAGCACGGAGACGGTGCAGTTCGCGGTAGAGGTAGCGGAAGATTTCGCCGACCTGGATACCTACGTCATTAGGGACTGGAGACCCGATTCCCTGGTAGTCGTAGATTTCGGTTTCGGAGCGGACGGCGATGTAGCAAGCGTCACCGCGGGTGTGTCCCTCGATCCAGGGAACTACTTTCTGGTTGTGGTGGACTTTCTTGGGGTCCCAACCGAATACACCTTGAGCAGCGAGATCGGTGTCGCTGTGCCTGTCCCAGCGTCGGCCGAGTCACTTCGCACCTTGCTGGACAGAAGAGAGCGGTCACTCGAAGCTCAGCGAGGGCGTTTGAATCGAAGGGGCACCCGACAACACTGATGATCTGCGTCAACTGCCATACGCCGATTCCTGAGAACAGTCAGTACTGCCTCGCGTGCGGTGCAGACACGTCCGACCCGGGTACGGGACCACGTCCAGATCTCAACGCGGCGTCCAGTCACTTGTTCACACAGCTCCGAGCGGCTGTGGTTGACCGTTACGATCTGCAAGAACTCCTGGGACGGGGCGGTATGGGAGCGGTGTTCTTGGCGACCGATCGAAAACTCGAGCGGCCGGTCGCTCTCAAGGTCCTGCCGCCGGAACTCTCCCACGATGTGAACGTAGTCGAGAGGTTCGAGCGTGAAGCGAGGACGGCGGCCAAGCTGGACCACCCCAACATCATACCTATCTACTCGGTTGAGAGTCACGGCGAGTTTCACTACTTCGTAATGAAGTTCGTGACCGGTCGCAGCCTCGAGCAAATCCTCGATGCGGGTCCGATGCCAGTAGATCTGGCCCGGCGCATCATTTGGGAGGCGGCGTGCGCTCTGGGACATGCCCACCAGCGTGGAGTGGTTCACCGGGACATAAAGCCAGCGAACATCATGATCGACGAAAACGGTCGTGCTGTGCTCACCGATTTCGGGATCTCAAAAGCTGTCGAGTCCGCGGCTCAGCAACTGACGGCGACAGGGCAGGTGATTGGCACACCACACTACATGAGCCCGGAGCAAAGCAAGGGAGTGGATGTCGATGGGAGGAGTGACCAGTACTCGTTGGCTGTGGTGACATACAGAATACTCGCGGGCAAGCTCCCATTCGACGACGACACGATCCACGCGGTCTTGTATAAGAAGATCTTCGAAGATGCTCCGTGGATCAAAGACCAGCGTGACGACGTTCCCGACTACATGGCCGAGGCGCTGCACAAGGCGCTGTCCCGGGAACCAGACCATCGATACGGCACGATGGAGGCATTTGCGACCGCGATTTGGCCAGAGAATCCCGTGGCAGAGCCCGGCGATCAACGCTCGTCCTTTGGACATGCAAGTCGTGCATCCAGCGAAGGAGACACGACCGAACTGACCCCCGCCGCAACGATCCAACCACCCAGACTTCGCAAGAAACGCCGTGCGCCGATGATCTTCGCGGCGCTGGCGGTGATCGTGGGAGGCGGAGGAGGTGGATGGTACGTCCTCAATCGGCAAGCGTCGCCCCCGATGGAGAGCCAGGCGGTTGACCCGCCTGCGGGTGTCGTGAGCATGGATTCACAGCCTTTGGCACAGGCTGAGTCTTTGACGCTCGACACCAGTACCGCTCTGGCTGCGAGTCAGCCTGAAGAACAGCAGAGGGGTGAACAAGAGTCGACTTCGAACCAGTCGAATCCGGTCTCACCTCCGGCCGAGGCGGAAGAGCAACCTACTGAGACAACACGGACCACCAGAACGCAAACGCCGCAGAGACCCGTGGTACCCCAGGTCGGATGGGTGACGATCAACTCTGTACCTTTTGGATCTGTCTGGATCGACAACGTGTTTGTCCAAGAAACTCCACTCGTGCGGCACGTGCTTTCTCCGGGGAGATACATCGTTGAAATCCGGCGTGAGGGATACCTCACGGTAGTCGACACGGTGGTGGTAACTGCCAACAATGAAGTGCGGCACCGAAAGACCCTGGTCCGACAACCATGAGCATGCACAGAATCCCCCCTTGTCTCGTCGTCATTATCGTCTTGCTGACGAGTGTTGCGCATTCCCAGGACAACGCGACTCTGCGGCAAGCTCAGCAGGCATACGACGCTCTCGATTTCAGCAATGCTGTCACCTTGGCTAGACAAGCGCTACAACAGCGATTAGGCAGGGACGACCAGATAATCGCGCACGAGCTTCTCGG
>JBDGZZ010000215.1:0-7195 GCA_039588335.1 Gemmatimonadota bacterium
CTGCACTTCAACGAGATTCCGTATGGCCAGTTTCAGTTCGGCCGGGATCTGTCGGCCCTGCTCAAGTCACCCGCGGAAAACGCGTTCATGATCAAGGTCAACTACTGGCTGGCGATTCGATAGCGTACAAGTGCTGGACTTCCATGAATCGTATCGATCTTCAGCTGCAACTATCGGTTCCCCGTCAGTAGTCAGTCACTCCCTGTTCGCGGCTCGCCGTTGAATTTCTCTCGTCCAATTGAGCACGAGCACCATCTCCGACAGACGGCCTTGATGGATCATCACGAACCGACCATCCGGTCCGACGTCATAGTTTGAGTGTGGGTCCGCGGATTCGTACTCGCTGACATCGAACAAGGCCGTTCGCGAGACGACCTGGAACTCAGGCTCCGTTTCCACGCCAGCCGCCATGAGCTCGGAGCCATACTGCACGAAAGCCACGTAATACAACTCACGCCCGCTGCGAGACCACACGGGTTCCCGACCGCCATTCTGCGACACTAGTATCTTGGCGCCGGGCCCTGGGTACGGCCGCACATATACCTCGTTCTGGCCGGACTCGTCGGACATGTACGCGAGCCACTTGCCGTCAGGCGAAAGGGCGGGCCATCCCTCGTTGAACGACGTTGCCAGAAGCGCCTGATGATCAGGGTCTCCTGACATGGACAGTATGCCGACGTTCCAGCTACCATCCTGTCCCAGGGGGATCGTTAGCACCTGATCACCGTCCGGCGTGAAGGCCCCTGCCGTGATTGCCGTGCTCCCGACGTACAGTGATTCGGCAACGCCTGAGCCGTCGGCGCTATGGAGGTAAACACCCACCATGCCGGTGGGAGCGGAGGCGTACGCAATCTTTCGACCATCGGGTGTCCACACTGGGTCGTGGCCGTCGTTGGAGAAAGTGAGCCGGGTGAGCGTGCGTTGTTGCAGATCCAGTGTCCACACGTCACGGCTTCCCTGGTAGCTGAAATCCACCGCGACGTGACGCCCATCCGGTGATACGCGTGGGCTATGGAATCGGCGCTGGAGATCCGAGATGACCTCACGCCTACCCGCACGATCGACCAGCGCGAGGCTGAACGGAAACTCGGGTACGTAGATTAGTGTCCCATTTTCGGAGATCGAGAAGTGCGCAGGGCCACCCACCGATACGCGGACGCCCTGTGCGAGTGTCACCGGTGAACCAGTGATCGCAAGTTGGTCCGTGTCAAACGCCGCACCGATCAGCGCACCGTCCGGCTGTGCCCACAACAGGTACCCAGCGTCGTAGGCCATCGAGTTGATCACCGCCTCGATGATGACCTGCCGCTCACCCGTTTCCGCGTCCAGAGCAATCCCACGCCCATTCGTCGTGCCCCCCTGCGTTGCGGCAGTCGCCAGGACTGTCCGCCCATCGGGCAAGACATCCGACGGGAACAAGGCGGTTTCTCCCTGTGCCGAGTCTGGCTCCGCCATGACCGAGAGCGTGCCGTCCGCATCCAGGCGGCGGAGGACGCCATCCCCTGTAACTGTCAACAAAGCTCCGTCATCGAGCCACAGCGACGACCCGTAACCGCTGTATGGGGCGTTTAGTACGGTGACCGGTGCGCCACCGGCTACCGGTACCTTCTTCAGTGCATTCCCGGCTACGAAGGAAACCCATCGGCCATCGGGGCTGAAGAACGGACTCACAGCACCCTCTGTACCTGCCATGGGCGTCGGCGTCAGGTTGTCCAGACGTCGGAAGTAGAGCTGCGAACCTTGAGAGTTTAGACCGACATAGGCAATCGCGTCTCCGGCCGGTGAGAGAGCCAGTAGCCGGTAGGGTGCGCCAGGTAGCCTGTGTGTGCTGTCGGCCGCGATGGTGAACCGGCCCACCTGACCCGAGTCAGGCTCACCTCCGGTCGTCAGGCGACCCGTGACTACCCCAAGTGCCAACGCGACGCCTGCGAGCGCCCAGGGTACCCAACGACTTGCCGGCGAGCGGGCAGTCGCGGCCGCACCCGGGGTCACTACCGCAGTGGCGGTCGGGCCGAGACCAAAGCCGGGATCTCTGAGCGCGGTTGCGAAGTCGGCCGCGCCAGCGAACCGATCGGCTGGGAGCTTTGCCAGGGACTTGGAGATCGCCGCACTAACGTGTACCGGTACTGTGTCTCGATGCGCCGTCACCGGGGGTGCCTTTTCGGTGATCACCTTTGCAACGATCGCTTGAGCGGTACTGCCCGTATACGGTGGATCACCCACCAACATCTCGTACAGCATTGCACCCAACGAGTAGACGTCACTGCGCGCGTCCAACTCCCGGTCACCCATCGCCTGTTCGGGACTCATGTAATGGGGAGTCCCGATGCTGAGCCCGGTCTCAGTGAGCCGAGTGCCACCAGCCTGGCTCACGGCTAGTGCAATTCCGAAGTCTGCAACCAGGGCCTGGCCCTCGTGCAGCAGCACGTTTTCCGGCTTGATGTCTCGATGGATCACGTCACTCCGGTGCGCGTAGTCCAACGCCGCGGCGACGGACCGCGTGATCTCGATCGCTTCCTCGACCGCTAGCTGTTTCTCGTGCTGCAGTTTGTCGCGGAGGGTTTGCCCTTCAACGTAGGGCATAACGTAGTACAGGAACGTGTCTGCCTCACCGGAGTCATACAGCGGCAGGATGTTAGGATGTTGGAGATTCGCGGTAACCCTGATCTCGGTCAGAAACCGCTCAGCCCCGATCACGGCGGCGAGCTCCGGCTTGAGCACCTTGAGCGCGACCTTGCGTTCGTGCTTGATGTCGTGGGCGAGGTATACCGCGGCCATCCCGCCCTGGCCGAGTTCGCGCTCGATCACGTATCGGTCGGTGAGTGCAACTTTGAGTTTGGCAATGATCTCAGACATACTTGGTCAGCTTTCAATGATGGATAGGTCCCGCGAGAGGCATGCCACTCGTTTCCAGACCATACCACCACACGTTCATTGAGGGGAACGGCATCGCGGCACGAGAATCGGCTGTGAAACGAATCCTTCAGCTTCCGTGCGAGAAGCCGAACATACTAATACGTTTCTCCGCCCTCAGCTAGCGCGGACATGCCTGCCCACAGCAACCTTCAGCCCGGTCCTTGTTCTCAATCCCGGTCGGCCATTTGAAACAGCGTCAAGTACACCACGAGCGACGTTCGGTAGAACGCGTCATAATCGATGTTCTCGGGCACGTCTGTGGCCGTGTGGCCCCGGCCTGGCGCTCCGGAGCTATGGAAGTAGACCGTCGGTACTCCGGCGTTGATAAAGGCGGAGTGGTCGCTTGCACCTGGTCGGGCAGGGGTCGGATCTTGGGCCTCGAGATCGAACCCCCCGTGGAGCCGGTCGGCATCGATCACGAACTGCTGGAAGATCGGGGTGCTGGCGCCACCGTCCATGCGGAGTCGCGGTCCGGTGCCGACCATGTCAAGGTTCATCATCCCCACCGCTTCAGAGATCGGGCGGGGTGGATTTGCGGCGAAATACTCCGAGCCGAGCAGGAAGAGCTCCTCGCCGGCAAAGAGAACGAAACAGACCGAGCGACGTGGCTTGATCGCAGACTTGGCCATTGCTTCGGCCATCGCCATGATCATGATGCTGCCCGACGCGTTGTCCTGGGCACCGGCAAATACGACCCCTGCCTGCTGCCCCACGTGGTCGAGATGCCCGCCCACGATGATGTACTCGTCCGCCACCGATGGATCGCTTCCAGCGACCCAGCCCACCACGTTCCAGGTGGTCGCCTCGGCCGTGTACTCTGCACCCGCCTCCAGGGTGACGCGAGTGTCCAGATCGAGCGGGAATGGGCTTCCCGTATCGGCAATTTGTTGTCGCAACGATACCGCGGTGTGAGACGTGCCGTAGAGGAGGTCGTCGGCGATCGTGTTCCGGATTGAAAGAAGGGGCATCTGCTCCTGATGCTCACCCTCTTGACCATGGTAGACGCTCACGATGGGTGAGAGTGTGGCCGGGCCTGGATCGTCGATGAGGAGGATCCCCCTCACTCCACGTTCGGCGGCGACCGAGGCCTTGAAACGCGGTCGGCTCTTTTCACCCCAGTTGCCGCTACCACGCGGCGCACCCATGAACATCAGGGCTACTTTTCCCTGCGCATCCAGCCCGGCGTAGTCGTCCCAGCCCTGCTCGGCATCGACCAGGCCGTAGCCCACGAACACGACGTCAGCATTCTCGATTCTGCCCGTTCCGGTGAACCCTCGCGCCACGTAGTCCCGTCCGAACCGGTAAGGGGCGCCGCTCCACCCGTCGTGCTCGATCCTCAACTCCATGGGACCGGTCACGTTGTTCGCTTCGACCGTGAATGGCTGCACGAACGAGCCTTCAGGTCCACCCGGCGTGAGTCCCGCGGCCCGGAAACGTTCCGACGCGTACCTGACCGCAAGAGCGTACCCGTCGGTTCCCGTGAGACGGCCCTCGAACTCTGGCGATGCCAGTTCGTACAGGGCCTTCTTCATCGCTTCCCGCTCGATGAAGGGCAAACCCATCGCACCCCGCATGATCGAAGCGCTGGGCTGCTGCTCTTGAGAGATCGCGGATTGTGGGGCGATCAACGCAGTGCCGAGCAGCAGAGCGAGGAGACAAGGGCGCGACCAGGTGAGAATACGACCCGTGACGTGATCTGGAACGACACGCGGTGCGATCATGGTGCTGATCTCCTGGAGTGGCAGTGACGGCTCGACTCGCTTCTGCAAGCTACGCGTGCGGTGGCCCGGTGGCCAGACGAAATGGTGAACGTTGATGGCCTGGGTCATTGTCATTGATCACTTCTTGCGTGTTCGTTGCCAACCAGCTCGTCGCCCAGCCTAGGCCCGGAGAATCCTTTGCTGGAAGAGCCGATAGAGGAAGGCGAGCGCGATGAGCTGGGTGATGATTGCCATGGCTATTGAGCCCCAGAACATGGCGTTCGATCCGCCGGCCACCGCCACGTAGTAGGCCTTGATGGGCCAGTAGTCGGAACGTCCAGCAACCACACGAAAGTACACCCTTTTTAAGCCCGCCGCTTCGCGACATCTTTGTTCAACCAAAGCTATGTGATCTCGGGCCTGGATCGGCGGCACCTCAAACGTGTGAAAGACGGAGGCTCTGAGTCATGGAAGTGACATCTCTACTGTATCAGTTCATTGTTGGAGGAGTCTTCTTCACTATCGGCCTCGTAGTTCCCTGGCGCGCGGGCGACTTCTCCTGGAAGAAGCGGCGCGACCGCCGGCTGCTGCTCTCCATGCTGGCGGCCTGCCTGTTCTATCTGATCCTGCAGTCCGTGTGGCATCTATATGCTGCCGGAGCCGGTTAGGGTCACGTGGACACCACTGTCATCGGGACCCGGCTCGATTACTGGGTGATCGTCGGCTATTTCGTCCTGATCTTCAGTTTCGGATTCTACTTCGCCCGGTTCACGCGTTCCACAAAAGACTTCTTCATGGGGGGGCAGCGGTTCAGCTGGTGGCTCATCACGTTCAGTTGCGTGGCGACGGTGGTGGGATCGTACAGCTTCATCAAATACTCGGCGGCGGGCTTCCGGTACGGGACCTCTTCGACGATGTCGTACCTGAACGACTGGATCGTCATGAGCTTCCTGCTCCTCGGATGGTTGCCGATCCTCTATTTCAACAGGTTCCTATCCGTTCCGGACTACTTCCGCAAGCGGTTCGACAACCGTACGGGAGTAATGGCCACGGTCATCGTGTTGATGTACATGGTCGGGTACATCGGGATCAACCTCTACACGATGGGTGTGGCTCTGAACGCCATGCTCGGCACCGACATCTTCGTTTCCGTAGTCGTCGTGGCTGTCATATGCGCCGTCTACGTGACTGTGGGCGGCCAGACATCGGTCATCATGACCGACCTGGTCCAAGGTGTGATTCTGCTAATTGCTGGCTCGCTGCTGTTCGTGCTCGGGCTGGGTGCCTTGGGAGGTTGGGGAGAGTTCTGGGCAGGGTTGCCGCTGCTTCACAGGTTCCCCCTCGCCCAGTTCAACGAACCCCACGAGTTCAACTTCGTGGGGATCTTCTGGCAGGACGGCATATCCAACACCTTTGCCCTCTACATGATGAACCAAGGGTTCATCCTGCGCTTCCTCTCACTCAAGAGCGTGAATGAGACGAGAAAATCGTTCTTGGCGCTGATACTGATCCTGATGCCGTTGGCCGCGTTCGCTGTCTCCAACGCGGGCTGGTTGGGTCGCTCCATGGTCAGTCACGGGCTGTTACCGGCAGACGTGGATCCGAACGGAGTGTTCGTGGAAGTCGCGGGCAGGATCTGTGGCCCGGGGGTGTTTGGGTTTGTGATGGCGGCCCTCACGGCCGCGCTGATGTCCACCATTGACACACTGATCAACGCCGTGTCCGCCGTGGCCGTGAATGACGTTTACCGACCCTACGTCCGCGTCGGTGCGACCGACAAACACTACCTCGGAGTCGCTCGGGTCGTTTCGCTCGCTGCCGCAATGCTTGGCTTGGTTCTGGTGCCGGTGTTCGCGTCCTTCAACTCGATCTACGTTGCGCACGGGGCGTTCACTGCGAGCGTCACACCGGCAATGGTGGTGGCCATTGTGCTGGCCATGTACTGGAGACGGTTTTCCGCGACGGCTGCCTTCTGGACACTGCTGGGTGGGTCGATCCTCGTGGCACTGTCGATCATGTTGCCGGCTTTGGTAACTCCGTTCTCTCACGGTGTAGACCCGGCGGGAGGATTCAAATACACGAGAGCGCTGTACGGGTTAGCCGGGAGTGGCCTCATCGCCCTGCTCGTGACCCTTTTCACCAAGGGCAGGCGGGCAGGTGAACTGGACGGTCTGGTTGCTGGCACGTTGTGGAAGGCCAAGGAGAGATACAAGGGTGGAAAGCCAAACGAGGATGAGGGCTTGAAGGTCGAGTGTCTGCTGCGAGAGAACCACGGGGCAGGGGAGGTGAGCGTGAACCGGGAGGTGGCCGATTCAATAAAGGCGAAGGTCGGTGACATTGTCTATCTGTCCGATGCCCGGTGGTGGTTGGGTGGACTAAGATTCGACGGTCCTCGTTGCGAGCGCTCTCGTGTTGGAGGGGCGACTACAAGTAGAACGTAGGCACAAGATCGAGAGAATCATCTGATCGACAGATCGGGAGGTGGCGATGAAGTGGCACATAGAGTTGGGAACCATCGTGCTGTTGGCGTTCCTCATTTGCGGATGTTCACCGAGAGAATCCGTCATAGTCACGGCGCA
>JBDGZZ010000216.1:0-6938 GCA_039588335.1 Gemmatimonadota bacterium
TGCGGAATCCAGTGCATCGCCTTGAACTGCCGTCAGGTTAGCGTGTTCGATTTCTATCTTCGCGGGATTGCGCGCAAACGCAGTGACCGTGTGCTCCTGCTCAAGAGCTTGCACCACAAGCTGGTGGCCTATGCTACCGGTCGATCCGAAGATGACTAACTTCATGTTCCGCCTCCTTTTCTAAGCTGCCTAACGGGTCGGCGCATAAGCCGCAGGCGATTGCACACCAGTCGCCGTGGACTCAGTTGATGTGTTGATCTCGCCATACTATCAAACCAGTTGAATCCTCCCCGCCTGGCAGCTTCAGACGCGGGTTAGGCTGACCTCACCTACGGTCCTTGTACTTCGGGTGATGTTTCATCGTTTTCATCGCGGTCTTCCACTCAGACACGGCGGCGGCGCGAGCGCGGGGATCAGTCTTCCGCGTCTCATATGCGGCTTCAGCCCGGAGTTTCATGAAGCCGCTCAAGCGCTCCGGGTCCAAGTCGCCAGCTTCTATAGCTTCCCGGACCGCACAACCTGGTTCTCCCTCGTGTCGGCAATCGCGAAACCGACAACCATGGGCAAGACTCTCGATATCCGGGAATGCATGGCCCAATCCCTCGTCCAAGAGCCAGACGCGCAATTCCCTCATGCCAGGAGTGTCGAGAAGCAGTGCCCCACCAGGGATCCTGTACAGCTCCCGCCGGGTCGTGATGTGGCGCCCCTTTCGATCACCGCTGCGTACTTCACCGGTCGTAGCAACGGCAGCTTCGGAAAGCAGATTGACCAATGTCGACTTCCCGACTCCCGATGGTCCGAGAAGCGTGACTGTAGAGCCCGGGTTCAGGCTGTTTCGGAGTGTGTGGATGCTCTCGCTGTCCTTAGCACTTACAACCCTGATAGGCACTCCGACCGAGACCGTTTCCACCTGGGATACCCAGGCTTCCAGGTCGTCCACCAAATCCGACTTGGAGAGAATGATCTCGGGCGAGGCACCGCTGTCCCACACCACGGCGAGATAGCGCTCAAGACGCCTTGGGTTGAACTCCAGATCGAGGCCGTGCACGACCCAAACCTTGTCCACGTTTGCGGCCAGCACCTGTTCTGATTTGCCCGTGCCTGCCACACCTCTCGATATACAAGATCGACGAGGAAACACAGCAAGTATTGACCATGGATCGGTTGGCATTGGCCCCGGTTCGGCGACGACCCAGTCGCCGACTGCCGGGTTTTCGCCGCGGCACGACGCCGACGGAACTCGCGCAGTCACTGGGCCCGAATGTGTGCGGACCGTCCAACTCGCTCGGTCTTGGCCCACAATACGGGCCGCCTTCGAGGAATCGGCACCCAACTGGGCAGCTTGTTGTGCCCATTGGTCATCCCAGCCCCATTCCCTCAATGCCATGCGACCACCTTTCCTGCTCACGAGGTCAGCCTAACGACGCTGCGTTTGAGCTGCAAACAACTCGCCGGCTAGGCGAGCCGTGCGTTGACCGTAACGATGCGGGCTGGCCGCGCTCATATCAACGTCTTCCTCTTGAACGATCCGTGTCTGTCAGCTCCTAATGCATGTTAGGCGTCACCGCGCTCGGCGCGAATGGCAGCAATCCTCTCGACATGATGCGCCACGTGCTCAGTCTGCATCTCGATCACAAATTGGACCGACAGGCGTTCCGTTCCTTGCGGCGTCCGGACACTCACCGATCGGCTCCATCCGTCAGGTACTTGCTCCAGGAGCTGCGCGATGTGAGCTCTGATCGCTTTGAACAGAGCCAAGGAAACGTCGAGTGGTCGGTGGGCGTAGCCCCACCGATCGGCCCAGGTGTCCTGCGGTAACTCCCAGTACCACTCAAGGGTGAACTCGCCCTCTTCGTTCCCGAGTGCTGCCTTGATGCACATCTTCCACAGATCATCTCCGTCCACGATGTGATGCACTACCTGACGAATAGTCCAGCCGCCTTGCGACGGAGGAGCGTCGAGTTCAACATCCTGCAGGCCAGTTAGCGCGCGCTCAAGCAGCTCCGGCCCCTCGAGATACCTGCGGAGGACGGACCTTTGGTCGGCTGCCAGGGTCATGCTGACCTACCTTTCTGCACCGCGACAGGTGACGCCTAACGGATTGGCGCATAAGCCGCAGGCGATTGCACACCAGTCGCCGTGGACTCAGTCGATGTGTTGATCTCTCCATACGATCAAACCAATTGAATTATTCGCGCCTGCCGGCTTCAGGCGCCTGTTATTCAGCAGCGTTCAATCCCCCGTGAGCTCGTATACACTCCCGACCCGGATCTGTGTCACTACCCCCGCCTCAATACGCACGGAGATCACCCGAAATGCATTCCTTGGATCTTGGTAGATCCACCGGCTCCCCGTTTCCAGATGCGGATCGCCGTATAGACGTCTCACTCGGCCAGCCAGCTCCCCCACGCGCAAGCGGCGCTCCGTGGACCACTCTGAGCTGGTCAACGTGATGGCATTCACGAGGCCCATCTCGGTGACTTCAAGCACGAGGCCCGGATAGAACCAATCGGTCACCTGACGGGGGGCTGCTGCTAAGGCCAGTGTCCGGGTGGCGGTAGAGTCTGGGAGGCCGAAGACCTCGCGTGCGGCACCAGCGTCGGTCGCTTGCTCCAGGCCGCCTATCATGAAGTCGAGCGCTGTTAATCCTGCAACCTCCTGGCCATGCAGAGACGGATCAGGGGTTGGAAGCAGCAAAGCCGCAGTGGCAAGAAACGCCCAGGTTCGTCGGGGTGCCTGTTGGATCACCGTATATACACGCATCACATTGTCGACCATAGCTCACCTCTCAGAGCCGCTGTATAACGGATCGGCGCATGAGCCGCAGGCGACTCCGCGCCAGTCGCTGTATGCTCAGTCGTTCTGTGGATTTCTCCATCCTATCAAACCAATGGAATCCTTCCCGTCTGACGGCTTCAGGCGCGGGTTAGGTGGCGGCTAAGTCAGCGCGATCCATCGTCTCTCAACGAATCAGTCGGAGCAAAACAACTCGCTCCACATCCATTTCATCTCTGTTTACTCCGATAACCGTTGAATCCCAAACCCGCGTTACGCGAAACCGGGTAGGTACCTGCACCGTCGCGTACCAATGGCCTTCACGATCGTACACCTCCCACCTTGTTCCCCCGAGCCAACCCTGATGCGCAGGCAGGAACAACGCTTCAGGGTCGACCTCAGACAACTGTCCCATCCGATGTACCCAGAAGCCTCCGTCCGGAGTCGCGTGAATTGCCGTAATCGTGGGTACGCTGTCCGGAAAGACAATGTTGTCTGGCAGAGGTTGGCTGGGGTCGTCGGAACCCGCGCGGTACACAGCCTCCAGTGACTCGCGGTCTGCGGATGTCAGCGATCGCCTACGCCATGCGCGGTTACGGACGATCTTCACCAACGACCCATCCAGCGCATGGATGGCAAGCTGATCCTTTTCAAGATCAGACCAAACAATCATGCCGTCTGCAAGAACGTCGTAGAACGCGGCATTCGTCAGCATGGGACGCAGTAGTCGATCCAATCCCCCGAGATTCGGCGGCCGGTATTCGAATGCGATGAGCGTGTCGAACGACGTTTGGTCTTGATTCGACATCAGCAGGACATCCCACGGGACGAAGTGGCCCTCGGAGTCAATGTTGTAGGTGAACCATCGCACCAGGAGGGAACCGTCGGGTAGCCAGTTGAACTGGTAGGGACCCTGCCGGCCGAACCGCAGTGGAAATGTCCGGGAGGCTATGCCTGTTGGATCATACACGTTCAGCCGCATCTGCCAGAAGTCGAGAACACTGATTGAATCGAGGGGACCTACACGGACATTCATCACCTGTTCACTGAGCTCGCCCGGCCCTTCTCCGGGTCCACCGAACCGGAATCGAAACCGCCCGTCGAGGCCGTACACCATTACCTGCTGGGCTTGGCCATCCAACACGAATACCTGGCCGCCTGTATCAGCGTCCACGTCGGCGATCCGTCCAAACGAGTACTCCTCCGGCCCGTCCGATTGCCCAATGGTCAGCATCGGTTCCGCTCGCCAGTGGGCAAGGATCTCAGGCACGCGTTCGTTGATGACGATGGCAATGCCTGCGCTGTCAATCACCGCTACCGCTCCGGGATCACCCGAGCGCTCCGAGCATGCCCACGCCATGCCCATCATAGTTCCGAGCGTGATGAGCCAAACCGCGCTTCGCATGAGGTGTTGGGTGGACTTATCCATAGCTGAGGCCAGATCTGCACGTCGTCCGATCTGTGACCTGTTCACTGCCGCCACCTAACGGATCGGCGCATAAGCCGCAGGCGACTCCGCGCCAGCTGCGGGATGCGTGATTGGTGACTGAACTTGCCAGATTCACAACTCAAGGACCTTCCCTCGAAAACAGGCGCCGTCTGCTGCATGCGCTTGTCAGGCCGCGCCGTCAGTTCTGTCGAGTGCCAAACTAGACCAGTTCACCAGCCACATCCAGCCGAGCCAGCAGAGAAAGATCGATCGTTGGAGCAACCCCGAGATCCCAGCATCCATCATGAAGCCCCGGCCAACAAATACGATTACTAGCGAGGCAACACACAGAACGGTCGCGACTGCTCGAGGGCCCTCTGCGGGCCAAGTGCTTCGAAGCGAAACCGTAAGGGCAGTCACACCCAGGAGTATAGAGGGAAGCGCGACATCACTCGAAACGTCGTGGATTCTAGACGAGGGAGGACCACCCTCAGGCGGACTGAGGCCCGCCACGACGACTCCAATCGACGCCAGCGCAAGAAACACTAGGCCGAGGTTCGTAGCCAAGGAGGGATCCAGAGTGCGACGTAGCGCGACTGCAGTCGCCCCAAGGCTTACCGCAAGGGCAAAGAAACACGAAGTGGCGAGAAGGCGCCGTTCTCCGTCGAGATGATAGCTCATCTCTTGCGACAGCGGATCGAGACCACCGAGGAACAAGTCGAGAATAACAACGCACACGATGAAGTAACCGATCGAGACCAATGCGATTCGACTGGCAGCCGGGGATTTTCGGAATGCTCTCACTGACTGCTCGTGGATAAGGTGCTGTCTAACGGACGGCGATTCTGCGCGCGGCACTCACGATGACAAGCACGAAGTGCGTACCGGCGCGCCCTTCCGCGCCAGCAGCAATCGCTTGTTAGGCCGCGGTTTTGCCGCCGGTGGCCATGACTAACCTCAACTCATGCTTCAGAACATCGTCCCGCACGTAGTCAGTCCACGCAGCCAATACCTCTCGTTCCATCGCCGACTGACTCTCGGCACTAGCCTGGGACACAACCCCGACCAAAGGTGTGCTGTGGATGTATTGCCATAGAAACTCATGCGGCGGGGGGAGTTCAAGTTCGTGGATCGTTGCCGCAACAGCGACGTCGCAGAACGCAGCACCGTGTAGCAACCTCTCGACCTGGTCAATGTCGTGAAGCGAGAATACTTGGCTGACGAACGCAGTTGCTTGCGGTCCGATATGGCGCTCCATCGCCGCGGCGAGCTCAGCGAAGATGCCGCTAATCGGCCCTGGAACACTGAGCAATAGACGCCCCCCATCCGCCAATACACGCCACATCTCTCCGACTGCGGCCGGCTGGTCCGCCATGAACTGAAGGCCCATCTGACAAAGGACTACGTCAAAGGAGTCATCCGGCAGCGGCATCTTCTCTGCCGATGCCTCGTACCACGCGATAGCTGCCTGTGCAGGTGTTGCCCCCCGGGCGGCGGCCAGCATTGCTGCATTCGGATCAAGACCTGCCAGATCACCCGGCGCATTGACGCCTTGTGACGCTAGGCGCACAACGATACCGGTGCCACAGGCCACGTCCAGCACGCGATCGGTTGGCCGAATGCGGGCGTGGTTGACGAGATCTCTGGCAAGTGGCTCGCCAATCGAGGGCACGAAGAATCGTTCGTAGTTTTCAGCTGGGTTGGCCCCATAGGACCCATCAACGCGGACTTGAGACATGACCGTTCCTCCCATTCGTCATATGCCGCTCAGCCCTCGACGCCGCCACCTAACGACTCTGCGACTAAGCTGCAGGCGACTCCTCACCAGCCGCTGCGAACTCAGTCGATCTATAGATCTTACCATACACTCAAACCAATCGAATCCTCACCGCCTGACAGCTTCAGGCGCCGGTTAGGTGGCGCGTTACAAACCCCGCAATCTGCCATCCCAGGTGCTCACATCAATGCGACCCCGACTGCAAGACCCAATCCGTAGAACAGGTGGTTGGCGAGAGGAGAAAGAATAGCTCTGATTCCTTCGGGAGACCGCCTCCCAAACGCTCCCAATCCAATGGAAGGGTAAACGACAAAGTATGAAGCTGCCGTGGTCGTGACGCCATAAACAAGAGCCCAGGTCGGCGAAGCAGGCCCTCCAACCAAGAGATCCCAACCGAGGACGTACGGGACTGCGAGCCCCACCCCAATGAGGTAGTGCGTGACATAACCGTAGAGCCCTTCGTATGCTACCTGCTCCATCTCGCCTGGATGCCCGTAGCGGAAGCGCCCACGTGTCCAGCCCACAGCCATCCGCCCAATCATCCCAACGTCTATCTTCAAGAATATCCCAGTTCGCGCGACGAGATTGTTCAACAAATCCATCGCCAACGTCCCCAACACGCCTGCTACCGCTCCGGCCGCAATGAGACCCATCAAACCTCCAGTGCGCACAAACACTGCACCATGCTCCCCAGCCTTTTCAGTACATCTGATTGCCCGACGTCCGTGCGACCATCACCGCGACTCTGCGCCACCTAACGACTCTGCGACTAAGCTGCAGGCGACTCCTTGCCAGCTGCTGTACACTCAGTCGTGTTGATGATCTCACCATACTATCAACCTATCGAATCTTCACCGCCTGGGAGCTTCAGCCGCGTGTTAGCCGGCGCGCCTCAGTTTTTTAATGATACGGCGACCACCGAGACGGTCCTTCTCGACTTCCAGATCGTAGCGAGTC
>JBDGZZ010000217.1:0-6889 GCA_039588335.1 Gemmatimonadota bacterium
CTCCGTCTCGATGAAGTGCTCCCGGTGCCAGCTGACAGTCGGCCCGCCGAGCGTTCTCATGTAGCGCAGGATGCAGGTGACAACGCCGTCGATGTCGTTCTGCCCGCGGGCGGCCTCGGGGATGTGATAGCGGAAAGTCCTCTCGCGCTCGTAGAAGACCCGTCGGACTATCCTCCAGAATGGGGTCTGCGATCGACTGATGTCGACTGGTGTCTGCGTGCAGTCGCCGCCCAGTTGCCTATGCGTCGCGTAGGCGACGATTGCGGTGGCGAGGAAATCTACCTGGGTGATCTCGGTGTGCCGGCCCTCGTCGTCGTCATGAATGACCTGCTCGGAGCCGGTGATCTTCACCCGGGTCGGCCCGTCTATGGCCGGCTGCGCAACCATCCCTGTCTCGTCAAGTAGATCGCGGACGCCGAAGTACCAATCCGGCACCGCATCTTCTCCGCGGTAGCCGAGTATGCGTAGCGCGACCTCTCCGTCGCGGCCCCATATCAGGGCCTGTCCCTTGATATCGAGCAACTGCTGAATGAGCGGCCAGCCCAGGATATCGACGGCTGCGATTTCCTTATAGCGCGGGTCTGCGTCGATACCGACAAGATCGACCTCCAGGTCCATATCCGCCAGTATCGACTCGATGATCTCCTCCATCGACAGCCCGTGACCCGGGGGATGAGTCACCGTTACCTTGCGACGGTCGTATCGACCATGTTTTCCGATAGCTGCATAGGTACGCTGATCGCCGGTCGGTCCGACGCCCTCGGTGACGTTCTCCACCATGCCGTCGGTCAGTAGACGGATCTGCGTCTTAACCGGTCCAACGAAAAAGGTCGTGTCTACATCGATAGAGGCTTTCCCGCCCGGGGGTGGACCAAGCGATAGCGGAAAGGTTCCGTGGGGGTTATCGAATGCCTTTTCACCCTCCCCGCGCATCGGCACCGTGAACCCTAGCGTCGAGGTTCCGGTTAGGTGCTCTCCTACGACGATAGACTCACCGAGCTGCCACGGTGGGATCTGCTCATCGTCGATGTAAATCTGGAAGCCGCCCCATAGCTGCGCGGGTGCATCTCCTTGGAGACCAGGCTGAACGGTCGTTAGAAATGTTCCGAGCGTCACCTCGCCCCGAAGCTGCTGTCCGAAGTCCCATGAACCATCCTGATCCAGAGCTACCTGAGCATCCAGCGACGGATCGTCACCGGCTAACGTAATCTCGCCGCGAAGCTCTGGCGCGATTTGCCGAGCACGAACATTCCGAGCTAGTACAAACGAATTCATGCGGTCGCCCCGAAGGCCGCGCCGCGTACCTCCTCGATTTGCAGGCTATAGACGAGTCGATTGTGATCCTGGTACTGGAAGCTGACGCCGTTTAATCTGGCGGTGAGAATCGGGTGGTAGCGCAGTACCAGCCATGTATAGGTAGCTGGCGCAAGTACCTTAGTCTCAAGCGATAAGAAATCGGCGCTGTTGGCCAGCGAGAATTCCGTGGCGTCAGCCGGCGGGCTCGCCACCAACGATAGTTCCACACCATCAAGGTAGGCGCGTGGTGGTCTGCTGGTTTGATTGATTCCTGTCACCAGGCCCCAGGGTGTCTTTCGGCCTAACTTCCATTCAGTCTGATCCGTCTCTTGACTCGGTACGTACCAGATGTCGGTGCGCGGCCAGTCGAACCACATATCGACGGCTCGCCCCTTCAGGCGCCACTCCTCTAGGAGCCAGTAATCGGCCTCCCGCTGTAGAGCAACGCTCATCTGCAAGGTAGGCAGACGCCCGATCCCTACCGGCGCGTCACCGCCGACCCAAAAGAACTGTTCTATCTGAGTCGCGCCCATAGTCCGAAGCGCAACACCACCAGCCTCCGAGCCGCCGCTTAGACCCGGAATAACGCGCTGCGCCTCGAACCAAGTACCGTCGATCCAAAGGCCCTCGGCAATAAACTCTGTCGACCAATTATGAGGACCGGCATCCGGCATTATCCGTATGGCCCTCCGCTCACCCTGTCGTTAGCGGTTTCATAGCCGGAGGCGCCGAAACCCAGGAAGGTCGTCGCGTAGTTCAGGAACGTCGGGCCGACTCTGACCCCCGGCTGATAGCCGCCGGACAGAGAGAGGCCGCGACCGAATCCGATAGTCGGCTGTACTAGCTCTGGCCGGTCGAGTCGCAGGCGGCCCGGTCCTTCTGGAATACGCTCCAGAAGCTGTACGAACTCGCCCGTCTGTCGATGTAGTTTCGAGGTCTGATTGCTAGCGGCCGATAGCGAGGCCGTTAGTTGGTTTACCGTATTCACTACGTCTGTCAGAGTCGCCATAGGGATTCCTCAAATCGCTTCGTCAGTCAGATTACCGATACCCGCGTGAAGATTGTCGATAGCAACGAGGGCTTCATTGGCCGCCGCTTCGAGACGTTCCACTTCCCCGACCGCTCCAGAAACCCCCTTATTAGCGGCGTCGTGAAGACCTTCGAGTTTTTCTGCAAGCTCATCGGTCGGCTCTTGAGCGTCGGTTAGGCTCTCCTCCATTTTACCGACTTCCTTATTCGCCTCCTCCATAGCGTCGCGCATAACCGTAGTACCGTCCGCCAACTTCTCGACGACCACGGTTTGATCTTCGTAGGTATTGGTGATTTCTATAGCCCCGTCCGCAGCTTCCTTTGTTATCACCGCGACCTCGGAGATGATCGGCTCTAGCTCCTTCTGGAGCTCCGCAGCGACCACGGCGACCGCTTCAGCGGCTAAGCCCATATCTGCTGCGAGTCCCGCCGTCGCACCGCTCGCCTCTTGCTGTGCTTCCGTTACCCGACGAGTCGAATTCGCTACCTCAGTCTCGGTAAGTGCCAACTGCTTCTGTGCCTCTGCCAGATCCAGGTTCGCGTCTGCCAGCTGGTCCTGAAGATCGAACATCCTCCCTAGCTCCTCGGAGGAAAGAAATCCCTCGATCTGCTGCTTCTCCTCCAGCTTCGAGAGTTCGGTTTCCAGACCGGATACCGCACCTTGAGCCGTATCCACCGAATTCTTCTGTTGGTCTAGAACGGCAATCAATGCTTTCGCGGCATCGGTAAGGGTGTCGATCTTCTCTGCGGCTATCGACGCCTGATCTCCTAGCTCCTCCTCCCCCTCTGTGACAGGACCGAGTAGATTGACAAGTGGATCCATCTGACCTGCGGCTGACTGTGCCGCTTCTCCGACCTGCCCCTGCGCTTCAGCAGCCTTACGTCCCGCCGCTACAGTTCCATCGTATAGACCCTTCAGGAGCTTGAAGTCCTGTTCGAGTTGTTCGCGGTTCTCTCGAATCGCGTTTTCCGCTCTTTGGAACAGATCCTCCGCCGCCGATGCCGCGTCCTCTGCCTTACGCTCAAGCTCCTCGACGTTCGTTCTCCACGGTCCCGAGATACCTGGGATCAGGTTGGTGAACTTCCCTATCGCAGCGCCCGCCTTATTGACGAACTCGGCTACCTTGGCGAACCCTGAGGCGATAAAGAGGCCAGTAACTCGAAGAACGTCTAGCTGCCGAGCAGCGAGCGCCACGGAGACCACAATGGTGCTCAGGACACGACCGAACGCAGCGAAACTACTCTCCGCTTCCGATCCCGCTTCGGCGGTCTTCAGTACGCGAGTCGCCATTTCGTCAAGGACGTACAGCAGCCCGCCCTCTCCACCAATCTCCTCTCCGAGATCTCCGAGCCGTAGTACGAGGGCCTTGATCGCCCCACCTTCCGCCTGTCGAGCCGCCCGAGCCAGCCCCCCGATTCCCTGGCTCGCCATCGCATCGAGAATCAGAAGCTGAGCCTCTCGGACTTTATTCGTCTCGATCAAGGCTTCGATCTGTTCTTTCTGCTGTTCGGTGAATGAAACGCCGACTCGGGTCAGGGCGCTTAGGCCACGGATCGGATCGTTCAGGGCCTTGCCGAGTTGAATCGCGGCTTCCTTCACCGAGATCTCCCCGCCGCGCCCCTGCGCCATGAGAGTCGCAACGTCTAGGGCGGTTTCGATCACCCTCGGAAAGACTTCCTTACCGATCTTGTCGAATGTCAGAATAACGTTCTGACCTTCGATAATGGCCTCGTCACCGAATAGCGTCACCTCTTGAAGAGCCGATGCCATCTTCTTTAGCTCGTCGGCTGTGAAGCCGGCCGCCTGACCGGTCTGCTCGATTACCTTGGCGAGTAGTGCCTCGGCCTGTGCCTGTCTCTGAGTAGCGTCGATGATCTTACGAAGGACGACAGCGCCACCGACCGCCAGGAAGGCGGCGCGCATCTTTCCTAGGCCCTTCGTTACGCTGTTGAAGGACTTGGCCGCCTGATCTCCAGACGCCTTCGATTGGTCTCCGAATTTCTTGGTCTCGCCGCGTAGACGACGCAGCCGCTCCTCGGTCTGCCGTATCTCGTCCTGTAGCTCGTCCTGGGAGCCTTCGGCGATTTCACTATGGCGGGATAGCTCGTCTAGTGCGCGGGTCGCCTTCTTACCGGTCTCTACGAATTCCTCGCCAGTCTTTTCCGCAGCCCTGGCGAGTTCCCGCGCCTCCTCTACAGACCCGCCAGCCTCGATTGAATCGAAGGCAGCGTTTGCACGCTTGGCGTGGTCTTGGATCTTCTTGTTAAGTTCGTCGAGTTCGCGGAGCGCGTTGTCGGCTTCCGCGACTATCTCGAGGACAGCCCGCTCCGCCATCGGTCAGGCTCCTTCCCACCTAAGTGAGCGCGTCTATATCCGTCTCAACGACGACATTGATATGGCCGTCTACGCTGTAGCTGACACCTCCGCCAGCGTCGTAGACGAACGGCGTGCTGCTCGGTCGGCCTGGACGTAGGGTAATGCTCTCGTCCTTGTTCTCACCACCCGGCTCCGTACCGAAGCTCTCGCCGGACACCCGGCACTCGGGACAGATGATGATATTCCGATAGGGGCGGCCGCTCGCGCCGATCTCCGCTTCCGATTCCGCGTCGATCACCAGAGACACAGTCGAAGCCTTCATCAGTGCTGCCTGCAACGTCATGTCGATGACGCGCCGAGTCGGGGTGACGGTGGCGACGAGATTACCGGACCGCTCCGAAGTAGCGGTCTGACGACCCGCGACATCCGGCACGCTCTCCGCGTTCTCCCAACCGATCTCGACATCCCAACCGCCCTCAGTACGAATTTCCTCTCCATCGAGAATGAACATTGTGTTCACCGATGAAATGGGTCGCGTCACAGGAAGAGTCTGCGTCCATGCGGCGCGTCGGCCGAGAACCTTGTACTCGTCGGCGGTGGTATAGCTACCACCAGAGTCGAATCGGACCAGAACCTGCTCGGCCATCTTCGACGGATCGAGACCGATCCTGTCGCCCGACTCGTCCTGCAGCCTGTACCACTTATCATCGGCGTTCATGGTCTGCGCGTTCGAGTAGGCGGCGCTGGTGCCGATCTTCGTTCTGACGGTGAGCACCGAGCCAGCGACGGTCTGTAGCTCGATATAGAGGTCGCCCTCTTCGGCAAGATCCGCATCGGCCGCGTAGTTCCCGTTGTGAAGGCGCTTGATTTGGCACAGGGTCGGCGTACCGGTCTCCTGCGATACCAGACCGTGGAGATCGACCTCTCCAGCGACGATATCGAAGTCTACCGATAGGTTCTCGTTCGGCGTTGTCGTCCAGCGCATCGCACCGATGAGGATGTCCAGAATCCGCATACGGGGCGTGACGTCATTGTCGTTGAGCATCGACAAGAACGGAGCGGTCGCCGCGAATCCTGTGCCGTCCAGCGAAAAGATCCAATCGTAGTAGGTCGTCTGATCGTTGATATCGACCTGCTTAAAGAGGTTTCCGAGCGCGTGGAGGTAAACGTGATTCGCTGGGTCTACATCACCCAAGGCGATCGGTCCCTGGCCGAGTGCGATCTTGCCGGTCAGGTTTCCGGCCGGCTGCCCGCCGAGAGAGATGAGCTCCCGCTCGATTTCCCCTGGCTCGACGGTGAACGGACCACCGTTCGACTCGAAATCCTTCCAGGCAGTTTCCAAGGGCGGAACGCCCCTGAGTGTCTGCTGTGCGATACGACGCTTCAGGTTAATCGGGTCGCCGGTCGCGCCGCTGAGGAGTGCTAGTGTCATTCGTCGTCCTCCTGTTTCCGCGGCTCAGCGAGATCTTTCAATACGCCGCCGCCTTTCTTCTTTGCCTTCGGTTTCGGCTTTGAACGATACGCCCGCATCCCAGGATCGAGAATAAAACCCTCGCCCTCAAGTTGCGCACATTCTTCCTCGCTGAGATCCACCTTATAGGTAACTGTCGATCCCCGGCGCATAGATAACGACTCGCCGGATGCAGTTCGAAGCTGGAACTCCCCTGGTCCGGCCGTGTCCTTACCCGTCTTGATCTTCTGCGTAATCCGCTTTGTCATGGCGTCTCAGCCCTTTCGATATTTGCGATCCGTCCGGTCTTGAAGTTGACGTTCGTCGTAAAGACCCACTCTAGCTCCGCTGTCAGTGTTATCCGACTGCCCGACTCGTCCTCGTCTATGATCCAGGCGACCGCTCCCTCTTGGTGAGAGCCGCCGTCCGCGAGAGGAACCTGTATCCCGTTCACCATCGTTACCATCTGGTGATTCGCCTTGAGCACTTTCTTTACGTGCGAGATCACGGTCGGGAACGTCGGGGTGCCGGGTTCCAGTCGGCTCATCGCACTTACAAAATCGAAGCGCAGGCCGATGAAGATGCGAACCTGGGTGATATCGAGTTGGGTCGGTCGCTGCTCTTCGGTCGTCGAGGCTAAGTACACCTGGAGTCTCGGTAGACCTTCGAAGGCCATCACGTTCCGATGCTCCATCGCCTCGATCCGCTCCCCTTCCGGTCCGTTCGGTGGTTTGAATAGACTCGCCAGGGTCGGGTCTTGGTATAGCTCCAGCCACGTTCGGTAGAGCAAGATCTCC
>JBDGZZ010000218.1:0-6887 GCA_039588335.1 Gemmatimonadota bacterium
CGCGCACCAAGAAGGGGTGATCCACCGCGACATCAAGCCCGAGAACATCCTGCTCCATAAGGGCCGCCCCATGGTGGCCGACTTTGGCATCGCGTTGGCCGTGAGCGCGGCAGCAGGTGGGCGGATGACCGAGACAGGTCTGTCGCTCGGCACGCCGCACTACATGAGTCCCGAACAGGCCACGGCCGAGAAGGACATCACGGCACGGTCGGACATTTATTCCCTTGGCAGCGTGCTGTACGAGATGCTCGCGGGAGCACCACCGCATCTCGGTGGCTCAGCGCAGCAGATCATCATGAAGATCGTGACGGAGGAAGCGCAGCCCGTTACCGCATTGCGGAAGTCGGTGCCGCCGCATGTCGCTGCGGCGACGGCCAAGTCGTTGGAGAAACTGGCAGCGGATCGGTTTGAGAGTGCGGCGAAGTTCGCGGAAGCGTTGGCGAACCCGGCGTTCACGCTGCCCGCGACGCAGGCGGCGTCGGTGGCCGGTGCGCCAACAAGCGGCGCTCGAAATCGCTCAGTCGTTGTTGCGTGGGGTCTCGCAGTCGTGTTCGCTGTGTTGTTTGTGCTCGTGAGCGTGTGGGCAGCGACGCGTCCGCAACCATCCCGGTCCGTGTCGCGGTACAGTGTTGCTTTGGCGCCGGAGATTGCTGTTGGCGGGCGCACGCGGCTTGCGCTGGCACCGGACGGAGGACTCGTGTACCTGTCGCCAGGCGACCAGGGACAGGCCCGTCAGCTATGGCTGCGCCCGCGCGATCGACTCGACGCCACACCGTTGCCGGGAACGGCCGCGGCGTTCATGCCTTTCTTTTCACCCGATGGAAGGCGCGTGGCGTTCTTCCTCAACAGTCCCCGCGCACTCAAGACTGCCTCGGTGAGCGGTGGCCCGCCGATTACGGTAGCGGACTCGGGCATTGGCCTCGTGGGTGGTTCGTGGGGGTGGGATGGCTACATCTACACTGCGGCGGAGGTCCGTGGTGGGGTGGTGCGCGTGATGGAGACCGGCGGTGGCGCGCTGGAACCGGTCACGTCGCTCGACACTACCCGCGGGGAACTCGACCATTGGTGGCCTGAAGCGCTACCCAACGGCAAAGGACTGCTGTTCACGGTCGTGTATGGAAACGAGATAGAAGAGAACGACATCGCTGTCGTGGAATTTGCGACTGGTCAGCATCGGGTGATGGTGCGAGGGAGCTATCCTCACTATGCCGTTTCGGGGCATCTCGCGTACGTGACCGCCGACGGTACGCTCATGGTGGTGCCGTTTGATCAAGACGCGCTGACAGTCACGGGGGATCCGATGGCGGTAGTTGAAGGGGTGAGGATGAATTTTTTTGGCGGGGCAGATATCTCGCTGTCCGCGAACGGCACGCTAGCGTACGTAACTGGCGGCCCGACCACATCCACCATGATGACGCCTGTGTGGGTCGAGCGCGATGGAGGGTTCACGCCCGTCGACGCCAACTGGACGCTCAACACGATACAGACAGGTGGCTTGGCGCTATCACCGGATGCGACACGAATGGCGGTCAACATTTTGGAGGACGATGGAGGGTCCCACATCTATGTCAAACGCTTGCCCGCGGGGCTACCATCGAAAGTCACCTTCGAGGGGAGGGTCAGCCGCCGACCGGTATGGACATCGGATGGCCAGTCATTGGTATTCGTTTCTGACAGAGCCGGGCAGGACGATGTCTGGCAGAAGCGGGTAGACGGGAGTCAATCCGCGACGTTGTTGATGGACGAGGAGCGGGAGGTGTTCGAAGGTCTCGTCTCGCCGGGCGGGGAATGGGTCGTTTTCCGCACGGATGACGACGCAGCCACGTCGTTCGGCCTCGGCGACATCTTGGCAATCCGACCGGGGGTAGACAGCGTGCCGATCGAATTAGTGGCCACAGAGTTCGAAGAAACCTCGCCGGTGCTTTCCCGCGATGGAAAATGGCTCGCCTACGCCTCAGCAGGAACGGGACAGAAGGAGATCTACGTTCAACCGTTCCCCGGCGTCGCCGACGGATTCTGGCAAGTGTCAGTGGATGGAGGCACCGAGCCGCTGTGGTCACACGGTGGAGACGAGTTGTTCTTCCGTGACAACCAAGGACAGTTGGTGGTTGCCGGAGTTGCGACAACGCCCACTTTCGAGGTGCGAACGCTCACGCCGCTGTTTGACGCCACGCCGTACATAGCCAACGAGGATCATCGCTGGTACGACGTGAGTCAGGACGGTCAACGGTTTCTCATGCTCCGCCTGTTTGGCGTCGGGCAGGAGGCTGACCCCAGCGAGTTGATCATTGTCGAGAACTGGTTCGAGGAGTTGAAGGCGAAGGTGGGGAACTAGAAACAGCAGCCGGCCAGCGTCGCTCTGCGTCGGGATGGGGACCCAGCCTCCTCCTTGTTCAGATGGGACCCTTGGGCAAAGAAGGCATAATCTGACTGAGTGTGCCCCTCTTGTGCCCCGAACCCCTGTACACGAATATCATTCAGCGACACTGAAGCCACCTTTAATTGGGTGCCAGACGCGCGGTTTTCCGTCATGGGTGTACACTGGTGTCAGTTACTACCACCCTATCGGTGAGCTTTTAATCCGTAGGTCCTGGGTTCGAGACCCAGCCCGGTCATTTGAAGAGCCCCGTCCTGACGGGGTTCTTGCCGGAGCGAACATCCGTTTCATCTGCGCTGGGCGCTGCATGTGCCCGTTCCAGGTTCCGAACGGCTGTGCGGCGCAAGTCGTGGACGAGCATGCCCACCTGGCCAGCACGCTTGCAACCACCGCTCCGGGCTTTGCGGTACTCCCTGATTGGCTTTCCATTTCTGTGAAACTTTCCTGAACGGTCCCCACGTGATCCGATCCCCCGATTCTCCCTCCTCTCCCTTTGTCCCCCCTAAGATCACCAAACCGAAGGAGGACTCCGCGCTTCCCCCGCAGGAGGAGCTTGTGGATACATAGAGCTAGTATGTATACTGGTTCTATGTATGACACGATCACCTCTCGGGGCCAGGAGGCTGGGCCATTATGAGCATCGGAAAAGACCTCGTCGCCGCCTCCGCCACCCCCCTCGTGCTGGCCATCCTCAGTGAAGGGGAGAGTTACGGCTACGCCATCATCAAGCGAGTGGACGAACTCTCCGAGGGTGAGCTGCAGTGGACAGACGGCATGCTGTACCCGGTGCTTCACCGGCTGGAACGCGCCGGCTACGTGGAGGCCACCTGGGGCAGCTCAGAGTCCGGGCGACGGAGGAAGTATTACCGTCTCACCGACCGAGGCACGGCTGAGCTGGCTGACCAGCGGCGCCAGTGGCGGGTCGTCACCGACACCCTCCGTGGCACACCCTTTCACCGATGCCAATGGATCCCCCAGGGGATCTGACCACAAACGCAGGAGGCGTGGAGTGCTGGAAGAACGTATCGCCGAGTGGCGGGCCTATGTGAGCCGACGGCAGGCTATTCACGCCGTGGACGTAGACGAACTCGAAGACCACCTGCGCAACCAGGTCTCCGACCTGCAGGCTGCCGGCCTGGACGAGGAGGAGGCCTTTCTCATCGCGGTGAAGCGTATCGGGGATCTGGATGCCCTTTCCCGGGAGTACGCCCGGGAGTACTCCGAGCGGCTCTGGAAGCGGCTGGTGGTGACCCCTGAAGCGGGCGGAGGTGAGTGGAACCGGGAGGCCACGGTGGCCGTCGGCCTGGCGGTGGCCGCCGGGGTGAGCATCAAGATCCCCGAGCTCTTCGGCCTGAGTATCGACTCGGAGCCGACCTTCCCCTTCTATGCCCGCAACTTCAGCCTTTTTGCTCTTCCATTCCTGGCGGCCTTTCTGGCCTGGAAGCGGGCGCTGCCAACCGGGGTGTGGGCATGGTTGGGTGGGGCGTTCCTGGCTGCGGCGCTGGTGATCAACCTTTTGCCCTTCGTGCCGGAAGGACACACGCAGTTGCTAGCGATCATGCACCTCCCTATGGCCCTCTGGCTTGCAGTAGGCATAGCCTACGCCGGAGGGCAGTGGCGTGACCCCCGACAGCGCATGAACTACGTCCGCTTCAGCGGCGAATCGTTCATCTACTACGTGCTCTTCGCCCTTGGCGGCGGTGTCCTCATGGCGATCACAATGCTCGTCTTCGAGGCCGCCGGCATGGACGCCGAACCGCTGGTGACGTTGTGGATCCTTCCCTGTGGCGGCGTGGGTGCCGTGGTCATCGCCGGCTGGCTGGTGGAGGCCAAACAGAGCGTCATCGAGAACATGGCGCCGGTCCTCACCCTGGTGTTCACCCCCCTCTTCACCCTCATGCTCCTGGCGTTCCTGGGCGCCATGGCGTGGACGGGGAGCGGCATCAACGTTGAGCGGGAGGCCCTCATAGCTTTCGACCTCCTATTGGTGGTGGTGGTGGGCCTTCACCTTTACGCCCTCTCCGCCCGGGACCCCCAGGCGGAGCCCGGACTCTTCGACAAGCTCCAGCTCGTGCTGGTGGTGTGTGCCCTCCTGGTGGACGCCATGGCCCTCTGGGCCATCCTGGCGCGGATCTCCGAGTTCGGCTTCAGCCCAAACCGGGTGGCCGCCCTGGGCGAGAACCTGATCCTGTTGGCCAACCTGGGTGGGGCGGCCGTCCTCTACGCACTCTTCCTGCGTGGCCGGAGAGGGTTCGCCTCCATGGAACGATGGCAGACGAACTTCCTCCCCGTGTACCTGGTTTGGGCGGTCGTGGTAGTGGTGTTGTTCCCGATGATCTTCGGGTTTGTGTAGGGAGGTCGGTGGGCCGGGGGGTTCAATGTGGACGAGCCGACCCTGAAACGGCGAGTGCTGACACGTTGGATAACTATCTGATTATCCTGACCAGTGTATCGAAATATCCGACGTATGGTTGCTTGGTATGGAGATAGGCTGCAGCGCTGCTTCCTCTCAAGTTCATGGCAAACCTCATTTTGACTAGTGTGGCATCAATGACGCTGCGCACATAGCCTGCGACGATTCTGTACTCCGCTCCGGTTGCCGACTGTGGCCCCACTGTGCCCCGGACCCCTGTACACCAATGTCACCCAGTGACACAAAAGGGTATTAGATGAGGGCCACAGACCCCCGTTTCTGCGTCAGGAGTGTACGTTCGTGTACACCGCCTCGGCTGTCGAAACGCAGCATCTCCCAGAGTCTTGACCGGACCGGTGCTTTCCTCGTATGTGATTCGGCGGAGGTACAACCATGATTCGGCTCTGTGTTGCACTGGTCGTCGCTGCGCTCCTGCTGCCAGCCGATGGGATGCGCGCCCAGCAGGTGGCCGACACTGCCTACCGCTTTCCCAATCCGAATCCGGCCTTTGCGCCGGGTGAGGGTCCGACTGTCTGCGTTGACGGTGGGCACAACAACTTCCACACCATTGAGGGGCGGTATGCCCCGTTTGCGACTCTCGTCGGGGGAGACGGGTTTGCGGTGCGCGGTGTGCAGGATCCGATTGGTGAGGCTGTCCTCGCTTCGTGCGGCGTACTTGTCATCGCCAATTCATTGGGGGAAACAGATCGCGCACCGGCCGCGCTTCCCAGGCAATCGGCATTCACGTCGGATGAGATTGATGCGATCATCGCGTGGGTGCGACTTGGTGGCAGTCTCCTGCTCATCGCGGACCACGCGCCGTATCCGGCGGCGGTACGCGATCTGGCGGCACTCATGGGTTTTCACATGCTGAACGGATTCGCCGCACCTGCAGCGATGACGCCTGGTGCCATCAGTCCGTTCGGTGACGTCGCGCTCGTAGAGCACGCTGCCTGGCAGTCGTTCGGTGAGACCATGGGATTCACTATGGATATGATTGATTCGGCGCTCTCCCACGCTGGGGTGTTGGGTGACCACCCGGTGTTGCGCGGAAGGAATCGAACCGAGTCAGTCGGAATGGTCGTTGCGTTCCAGGGTCAGGCGTTCCAGGGGGTGCCGGAGGTGATGCCGCTGCTGATATGGGGACCGGACGCGCGCGCCGGCATTATTCTCGGTCGGGGTGTGGCAGCGGAAGAGTGGCCCGTGTTCACGATCGGCGGCTGGCTGGCTGGTGGCGCTCGGACGTTCGGTGCGGGTCGAGTGGTGATGCTTGGCGAAGCCGCGATGTGCTCGGCGCAGATCGCGGGTGGACGACTCAAGGCAGGAATGAACGCACCGATCGCTCCTGACAACGCGCAGTTCTGTCTGAACGCCGTGCGGTGGCTCGCTGGAGTGTTGTGACCGGGTCTGTGACTTGCTGGGGTGGATTATGTGGTTGGGTTCAGTAGCTCTACGCTTAGCCCTATCTGACATTCTGAAGAGTGGACGTCCCGTGCTTTAATTCACATTTTCTAGCCCCCGTGACCGAGATCGCCCGGCTCTCAACCGCCCTAACACGCACTTGGCCTGGATTCGCAATCAGTGCCGAGCTTCGTATCATCTAGTACTGGAATCCAAGCTTCATTAAACCCGCCTGGACCTCCGGGGATGACATGAACAGATTCCATAGCAGGCCGGATCGGTAATTCTCTATCATCACGACAATCGGACCCTGGTCGATGGCAAGGTATTTCTTCGGATACCAGTTGTGGTGGACGCTGAAAGCATCATACAAGCCGAATTCACCCCAAATCTTATCACCTAGTTCGTAGTAGAAGTGTTCCAACGCTTGCATCGAGTATTCGGGAGTGTAGGGAAATGACGATAGCGCTGCCGTAGGCGAGATCACACCCAAGTCCAAGCCGGGGCTGTGTGCTGCGTAGAACTCCAGAGAATAGCTCGCCGTAAGGCCCCAGCTGTCTTCACTATATCCGCGAAACCCCATGGGGTTCTCAATGCAGTATTGCCGGTTAATCAGGGTGTGATTCGTGTTGTGCTCCCAGTAGTCGGCGTAGGGACTTTCGAGATTCCTGGGGTCGAGGCCAAGAAATGAATAGT
>JBDGZZ010000219.1:0-11362 GCA_039588335.1 Gemmatimonadota bacterium
CTATGAAGAGGTCACGCTCCATGTCAGCCTGAGTGACAACGCCGTTGATCCACTTTTCGTAGCGGCGGGCGCCATCTTTTAGAGCGCTGCGCGGGACATACCGTATTTGGGTCCCGCATGCTGCAATCTCCGGGTTTGCCTCGAGGTGTTCGATCTGCCGCTCGAGGCGCCGCGGCTCGGCGATGTCGTCAGCGTCCATGCGAGCGAGCACGCCTCCCCGTGCTGTGTCCGCCGCAGTATTGAGCGCCGTTACAATTCCGCCAGGGGGGATGGTAACGACTGTGATCCGTGCATCCCTTGCAGCCCAATCGTTCAAGAGTTGCGGTGTACTATCAGTGGACCCATCATCAACCGCAATGATCTCGAACGTCCGCAATGTTTGGGCGACAACAGAGGCCAGCGCCTCGTCCAGAGTGGCTTCGGCGTTGCGGCACGGTATTAGTACTGATACTGATGTCGAGGTCAATGAGTTTCGATCGGTAGGGGTCTTATCTGGGGGATAGAATCAGTCCGGCCATGAGCAGAATCCATCCTAGGACCAGTAACGCGCTCATTTGACGGCGGATCCGCTGTCCTGCTGGTGTAAAGCTTCCTGGTAGCCACGGAAACCAATAATGCAGTTTGCTCGCGGGCGCACCTACACGTTCCTTCCTGAGCTTCGGTACGAGCACGAAGAACCGGATGAACGCCACAGTACCTGCAACAAAGCAAGCGAAAGCTAGAGATTCTCTCACTTCAACCTCAATCTAGCCGGTCCCCGGCCGCGTCCCGACAAGTACGGGCTGATAGTAGGCTCCATCCAATCGGCGCACCCGTTCGAATCCCGCGTTCTGCATTAGGCTGACGAGTCGATCCACCTTGACGGCGTAGTACCGTGTGTGGGCCGCGATCGTCTGGCAGCCGCTGTCGCGGCTGTCCGTGATCACATAGAGCCCCATATCGTAATGATTCCCGTCCCACTCCCACACCTGGAATAATATGTAACGTGTGTCATCTGTGTCACGGATCCCATAGGGGTGAAGCTCGACACCGTCACCAGGCACGCCGTAGTCCCGCACTGATATCAGGCAGCCACCGCCCGGGCGAGTACAGTTGAAGCACTGTACAAGTGCCCGTTCGATCTCGCTGTCTGTCAGGAGATGAGGCACTGCGTTGTCACACGCCAACACAATGTCGAACATCCCGTGTACCTGCGAAAGTTCGCGCATGTCCGCCACTTCGGTGCGCAACTCGATGCCACGGAGTTGCGCTTCTCTCATAGCCCGTTCGATTGCCGCCGGCGAGAGGTCCGACGCCGTCACGGCATATCCGCACTCGGCAAGCGCGATCGCTTGCGTACCGATACCAGCCGCCGCGTCCAGTACGGTCCGCACGCCCGTTCCCCACTCGGAGCGTATGATGTTGTCGAGTGCGACTCCTTGACGCTGTATTGCTGCGCCCCAGTCCTCGTATATGAGGTGGTAGTAGGGAGCCAATCTGTCGTAGAATTCTCGGGTCGTCCGTGCACGCATGAGCGTCGCTCTCTGCCGTCAGGCGCTCGGTGCGAGAACCATCTCGTAGTGTTGTGAACGAGCATCGAACCGAGTAAGGACCTCCCGCGCCTCGTGTGGCACGTGAGCTATTTCGTAATCTTCTCCCACGAACGCCCGGATCGAATCTAGGGATTCGAACCACAGCACAGTCACGAACTCCATCTCCCCGTCCAGCGACCGCCGTAATACGTGAGCACCATGATATCCAGGTATCTCCATGTCGGCGATTGCCGGGAGAACTTCATCGAGGAGAAGCGCCTCGTAAACTCCGGCGTTCTCAGGCGTCGTCCATCCATGCCAAATGCGGCTGATCATTCGTCGTTCCTCCGTAGCTCCGCGTGTGAGCCGCCCTCCATCAATCACGCAGCGCGTAGATGTTGGCCACCGCCAGTACTCCGTCGTCGTCCTCGACCGGCACCAAGATGCGGATGTATTCCTCGCCCTCGAACTCGTCCAGTCGGGTCCAGTGTGCTTCAAGATCGCTCGAGTCGAACAAGTCCACGGGAATGCAATCTGCCGCGGGATCCCAACGCATGGCCGGATAGCCCATGGTTGAGCCCCACCCATAGTTCAACAACTTGCCGCGCACGAAGCCCCCATGCCAGGTTCCCTTGAGATGCTCAATGATCGAGTGATTCTCTCCTCCAGGCTGAAGACTGCCGTAAACGGCAAACCTCTGGGAGCTACCGAACAGGGTGTCGGCTACGTCTTCGAGCAGAGACCGAGCCTCTCCACCGTCCGATTCGCCTGTGGCTCGCCGTAGCCCGTTGACGCGCGATAGGAATGCGACTAGGGCCTGGATCTCTATGTGCATTCGCTACCTCCCGCGGACGAGTTCTCAGTCGGGAACGCGTGGCCGGTCTAAACCCTCCTGACAGCGTATCCGGCTCACGGTACTTCGGCAACTCCAGGTCGGAGTTGCATGGCTGCAGTTGTCGTTGGAGGCGCCTACGATGCACGCTGGGACCTTTGAGCGGCCGGCCGGTGTATAGGCCCGAAGTGCTTCGAGGGAAGTGCGGTACACTGAGTATTGTTAACTCATGTTGATAGAAGCGATGGCCGATAGAGTAACCAATACCTCTACCAGTTCTGTGGAAGCAACGGCCTCCCGATCTTCAGATCGTGATGTTTCCAACCCGATCACGCGCACCCGATCTGGCATGTGCCGGCGCGATTTCGTCAAAGGCGGGCTGACTGCCTTAGCAACGCCGCTGCTCCTGGGCTGCGATGTGCTGAGTTTGGAGCCGGACTCGTCTCGTGTCAGCCTGCGGCTGGCCGCCCGGCCCGGAACACCAACCGCAACGCCGACGCTGGGACTCAGTCAACTTGGTCTGGAGGACGGTCGGGACGGTCTCCTGTACGTGCCGGAGACATATTCGGCCGACGTGCCTGCGTCGCTCTTTGTGGCCCTGCATGGTGCTGGTGGGGCAGGTGAGAACTGGGCGAGTTACCCCGATCGGGCCGAGGCTCGAGGCATGGTTCTTCTGGCACCCGATTCACGTGGTAGTACGTGGGATATGATTCGAGGTGACTTCGGTCCGGATGTCGAGTTCCTCGATCGGGCACTACAGCATACGTTCGATCGCTGCGTCATTGACCCGACGAGGATCGCGTTGGCAGGGTTCTCGGACGGTGCTTCGTACGCGCTATCGCTTGGCATTTCCAACGGAGATCTCTTCAGCCATCTGGTTGCCTACTCGCCGGGTTTCTTTGAAGCGACTGATCCTCTAGTGGGCAAGCCGAAGATCTATGTGTCCCATGGCGAGGGGGACGAAATCCTTCCTGTAACTCTCAGCAGGGACGGAATCGTACCTACCTTTAGCGGTGAGGGTTACGATGTGACATATGAGGAATTCGACGGAGGTCACGAAGTCCCGTCGGAGATATCAGAGTCGGCGCTGGATTGGTTTCTTGGCGATGGCCCGGCGAACTAGCCGGACTCTCCATTGGCAGGCAACGAGTTACATGAACCAGTGCTTGGCGTCATGCACAGCGTCCCCGAACCGCTGCATGTCTGCCAGCTCCTCTTCCGTGAGCGGTCCGTCCTCCAGCGCTTTCAGGTTGGCCTCGAGTTGTTTTCGATTCGATGGTGCGGTGAGGCAGATGTGTACGCTTGGATGCGAGAGCACAAACCGGTAACACTGGGCCGCGGTCGGCAGGAACCCGTCCTTTGGCCAGCTACGGGGACGCCGTAGCAACTCCCGCCACCGGGTAGCGGTGTAACTCATGACACCAGGGTTGTGAGTTGCCAATTGGGGAAAGATGTCGCGTTCAGCTCCGCGGTGGGCTGCATTGTACCGGATCATCAGCACGTCCAGAATCCCGTCCCTTGCCAACTTCCCGGCGAATTGCCTGTCGTGCGATGACACGCCTATGAAACGAACCTTGCCTTCTTCCCGGCAGCGGTAGAGATCGTCCCTCGCCCGCTCGGTGAACTGGTTTTCCTTCATCACGCCGAGGAAGAGGAATACGTCGATGTGATCGGTCCCGAGCTGTCGCAGCCGCTTCTCCACAGTCCGACGCACATTCTGATGCGACCATATATAGTTGTACGCGCCAGTGATAACCACGTATGAGTCCCTATCGGTGCGCAACCTGTCACGTAAGACACCGGTCATTTGTGTGTCGAACCCGTAGCCAAAGAGGACATTCACACCGGCATCTAGTGCACGATGAATGACATCCTTCCCAGGTCGATAGGTAGCAGATAGTCCCATCCGGAGGACTCTGAGGCCTGTGTTACCTAGGATCGAATAGCTGAATTGTTCGTTCATTGGGTGTGCTGGTTCCATACCCCACTGGTCTGCTCTACGCTCCCAATTCACCGCTCAATCCGATACAGCCTCACATATTCCACATCCAACTCATCCCTTCCGACTCCGATCATCCAGTCCTTCCCGATATGAAGCGGCTGAAAGCCGTGTGGCATGTGCACTTCCCCTAACAGCTCGCCATCCATTGCAAACACAGTCCACACCGTGGGCGGATCAGGATAGCGGACGTACTCGGCAGCCCACAGATTGCCGATCGCATCCACCATGAGACTTCCATATGCTGGCCTGGTGGGAGGTGTGTCCATTTGTTCGTAATGGGCCCGGATCATGGCGCGACGTTCTACAGGTTCATTAGCGAGGAGTTCGTTCGTCGTTCGCTCGATGTCCGAACCTGTCAGCTCCAGATCCACTCCGGGAACGCGTACAATCTGCTCGAGTGCTCCGCTAGCAGTGTAGAGCATTACCTCGAGCGTCTCCTGATCACCAATGAACACCCGGTCGTCACGAACCGCAGCCGCGCTGTTGCGTCCGAACAGTGGTGCGCTCATTACGGCCCGGCCATCCTCGCTACTCAGAAAAACTTCACGACCTGCCACCGTGGCAATCGTGTCCAAGACACTGCCGTCGGGAGAGGTCCGAACCACGGCCACGGGGTCGCGTGTCAGACCTTGCCGGTTCTCGGAGTGCGATCCGCTGGACCACCCTTCCTTTACGACGAACCACCCATCGGCGAGCCTGCCTACGGCACCGAGCGCCGAGAGGTTGCCCCCGACCGTAAGCGTTCTCACAGGGTCCCCTTCAGTGGTGAGTACGGTGAATCGCCGCAAGCCGTAGTCGAAGACCCAGATAGAGTCTCCCGGTCCATAGCCCAGCGACGTGATCATTTGGTACTCGCCCGGAGCCTCCCCTCGGCGGCCCGATGAGTTTTGGAACGTCCCATCGCGGTCGTAGAACCGTATCTCACTCGAGCCTGCGTCGGCCACGATGACTCGCCCGTCGTCGAGCCGCAGAGCACCCTCCACCCGGTGGAACTGGTACTCGGAAGCCCCGTCGGACTGACCGATTTCCAAGAAGGGATCTGTGCTGAGGTGCCATCCATTGCCCGCCGGCCACGCCGGCCCTTGGCTCTCAATGATTGACACCCCTGAGCTGTCGTTTGTGGCTACGCGATCGTTGGATCCGTTCCCGCCGCAGGCCGCAAGAACAGCGGTGGTGCCCGCGAAGATGACGCCGGCCCATTGGCCTCGATCCCAGGCTGACAGGTATCTGACATTCATCGTGCTGCCAAATCCTAGTTATGCGAGTAAACGTTAGATGCTTCGCCCCATCCAGCCGTGTACCAGTATTAGTCACCCCAAAGCTAATTCGCCACTCAGACTCTGAGAGTCCCGATCTGATACGCCAGGTGAAACCACGCCGTTGTCCGGACCGTCATGATATTCGTAGCTGGACTCCAATCAGGGAAGCCTCCATGAGATATCTGCGTCAATACCGTCTGCTCAGCTTGTCCCTCATGTGCCTTGCTGGTGCCCAAGCATGTGCCCGGGTGGACAGCGCTCACGACCGAATCGCCAGGCTGACGTCGGCCGAGGCACTTGCCGAACTCGACACTCTGATCCCGGCTTTGATGGACAGTGGCGAAGTGACCGGCCTGTCCATCGCGATCACGGCAGATACTGGGATTGTCTGGAGCGGAGGATTCGGCATAAGAAACAGCGACACAAGAGAATCGGTCGAAGCCAACAGTGTTTTCGAAGCGGCCTCCTTGAGCAAGCCGGTGTTCGCCTATGCCGTGCTGCAGCTGGTGGACCAGGGTGTGCTCGATCTTGACACTCCGATTGCCGACTACTTTGAATACGACGCGATAACGCACGACGAGCGTTACCGGTTGATCACGCCGCGCATGGTGCTGACACATAGTCCGGGGTTCCCCAATTGGCGGCCCAGGGGTGGGCAGTTGACGATAGACCGTGAGCCTGGCACCGAGTTCAGTTACTCGGGTGAAGGCTTTGTGTATCTCCAGCTCGCGGTCATGAACCTGATGGGCGAGCCGCTGGACCAACTAGTGCGGCGGTTTGTATTCGAGCCTCTTGGTATGACCAGCAGCAGTTACCTGTGGCAGGACCCATTCGAAGACGTTGTGTCGATGCCCCACGGTTCGGATGGAGCTGTGCTGCGCAAGAACAGACCGACTTCCGGAAGAGGTAACGCGGCAGCATCGCTACATACGACGGCTCCGGACTATGCACGCTTCATCATGGCTGTGATGAACGGAGCCCGTCTGCGTGACTCCACCGCAGTTGCAATGCTCACGCCTCAAATCGATGTCGATTCCGGTGTCACTTGGGGACTCGGTATCGGGCTCCAGGACAATGCAGCAGGTCGTGCATTCTGGCACTGGGGAGACAACACTGGTTACAAGGCTTACACCGTCAGCTATCCCGAGCACGGTGTCGGCGTCGTATGGTTCACCAACAGCGAGAACGGTCAGTCCATTCTGGAGGCAATGCTCGGCGCCACGGTTTCTGGAGGCAATGCTCGGCGCCACGGTTGGTGGTGGGCACCTGGCAGCGGAGTGGCTCGGCTACGAAGCATACGATTCCCCCACGCGAGCCGTGCGCGAAACGTTGGTGCTCACCTACGAGGAAAACGGAATTGACGCTGCTATCGCCGAGTATCATCAGATGAAAACCACACAGCCGGCGGAGGCGTTCGACGAGTCCCTGCTCAACAGCCTTGGGTACAGGCTACTCCGCGGCGACCGAATCCAAGACGCCATCGCCGTCTTCGAACTCAACGTGGCCGAGTATCCTGACGCGTCGAACCCGTACGACAGCTTGGGTGAGGCGTATCTCGCGGCAGGCGACACCGCGCGCGCGATCGTGAACTACGAGACGTCCGTGGAACTCAACCCGGACAATACGAACGGTATTGCGGTGTTGGAGAGGATTAGGGGGTAGTCGGCGGTGGGCAGGTCCTGCGCCGCAATTCGGGCAAGTGCCCGGCTACAACACCGCAACCACCACATTACTGTCCGTCCCGCGACCTTCTTTGTTGAAGGCAATCACACGGTAAGCCCACTCCACCCCCCGTTCTTGGTTGTCCAACTGGATGAATGTGTCTGTAGTGGCGCCCTCGATCCTCCACCCGTCTTTGCCACGCTCGGTACGCTGTACCTCGTAGTACCTGACCCTGCCCTTCCCGACTTCCTTGGGTGGCGCGGCCCAAGTGAGCTTGATCCAGCCACGACCCTCGTCGTCGATGTCCAGATCAGCCACCTGACCCGGTGGCTGTAACGGCTTGCCGGGCCGCCGCCGGAACTTGAGGAACTGGGTTGTTCTTCGGTGTCGTCCAGCGAGCAGGCGCTTCAGCCTTGATTGGTTGGACCAGCTTAGGCGGGCACCGTAGAAAGACTCATTCAAGCATGTCCTGGATCTTGGACCAACTACCTCCGTTCCCTCAATTCCTTGAGCGCACCACTCACATAGTTCCGCGTCATCTCCTTGCGCCACGCTAGACCGAAATCGGTGTTGTCCATCGGCTTCGAAGGGCGGAAAGCGGCCTCTGCTGCGGCCGAAATTGCCGTGTCTTCCAGTTGAGTCCCGACTATGGCCTCCGCCGACTCGACCACCTCCATGGGGTAGCTTGCCACGGCACCTAGTACGACTCGTGCGTCCGCCACCGCGTCGCCATCCCATTTGACCCACACGGCGACGCCGAGCACCGGAAAGTCGAACGAGCCGCGGCGTCGTAGTTTCCAATACGTCGCGTCCCAACCGTCGGGGGCGGGTAGCTGTACTTCCTTTAGTAGCTCGTCGGGGCGCTTCGCCAAGTATTCGATGCCGTCGTTCCGGTAGAACTCGCCTGCGGATATCACACGCTTTCCTTCAGGTCCCACGAGGATTAACTCCGCGCCTAGCGCCACAGCGACCGGTGCCGTGTCGCTCGAATTCACTGCCCAGCACCGCCTGCTCGAGGGCGCCACCCAGCAAACGTCACCGTCCTTCTTCATGCAGAAGTCGATTGCCTTCCGCCACTCGTATGACTGGTTGTAATAGTTGCAGCGTGTATCCAAACAGAGATTCCCACCGAAGGTGCCCATATTGCGCAAAGGTGGAGTGCTCACTAAGCGTGCAGCCTTGGCTAGCGCAGGGTAGTTCCTTTGGATATCCGAGTGTGCAGCTAGATCCGTGAGTGTTACCATGGAACCGACGACAGCTCCGCGCTCTGCACTCTCCGCTATCGCGTTCAAGCCCTCTATGGAGCCAAGCGAAATCACGACGTCCGGTTCCTGGTGCTTGCGTTTCATGTTGGGATAGAGATCTGTCCCGCCGGCTACGTACATGCCCGCAACACCAGCTGCGGTCTTTATCGCCAGGGCCTCGCCGATCGTCTTGGGCTCAACATATCTGAACTGAGGCAAACGAAGCATTAGTGTTGCCGTCCTGGCGCCTTGCCAACCCGCTTCTCAGCCTTGCCATCGCCACCCTCCCACGGTGGCTTCACCCTCGTCGGTTCCGGCCAGGGGATTTCCGGAAATCCCGCTGGGCCGTAGCGTCCGGCGCCCCCCTTGGCCTTGTCCTTGATTGCCCTCAGCACTTTTTCGGGTGTTATCGGCACTTCGTCGACACGCACACCTACGGCGTCGTACACCGCGTTGGCTACGGCGGGTGGTACGGGTAGCAAGGGACCTTGCCCCACTTCCTTGGCGCCGAACGGTCCGTTCGGGTCAGGGTCCTCAACGATGATCGTCTCGACGTCACACATCTCGAGTGTCGTAGGACTCTTGTACTCCAACATGCTGGGAATTTTGTGCACCAACCTGCGGTTCTCGCGGTACGCCATGTCTTCCATCAGCGCCTCGCCCAATCCCATGTACACACTGCCCTCGACCTGGCCCATTACGGTGACGGGGTTGATGCATTTACCCACGTCGTGGGCGATCCAGATCTTGGGAACTGCAACGATTCCGCTCGTGGGGTCCACTTCGACGAGTGCCACCGCTGCACTGTAGGAGTACGCCGGTGACGGGCCTACGCCCGCACCACGGTATCTACCTGCGCTAGGTGGTGGTTTGTACGAACCGACGGTGCCCACTATACCCTGCGCTGCCTCTGCTACCTGTACTGCCTCGGCAAACGTCATCCGATTCTCAGGATGTTCGACATCGAACACGAACCCGTCGGCGAAGCCCACTCGTGTGGTAGGCACTCTTAACGATTTAGCTGCGTGTTTCGTGAGAATCTTCCGGGCCCGTTCCGCAGCTTCAAGCGCCGCGTTGCCGCTCATGAGCGTGACGCGACTCGAGTAGCTCCCGAGGTCCACAGGAGTGAGATCGGTGTCGGCCGTGACTATCTGTAGGTCCATCGGGTCGAGACCGAGCACTTCGGCGACTATATATGCGAGGACCGAGTCTGATCCTTGGCCGATATCGGTGGACCCGCAAAAGACCGTTACGCCGCCGCTTCGGTCCAACTTGAGTTGCACGCCGGACTGCGACATGTCATTCCAGTAGATCGGCAGCCCGGCCCCGCTGATATAGCTCGAACAGGCGATGCCGACGCCGCTCCCGTGCGGTAGCTTTCCGCGCTTCTCTCCCCAACCCGATGCCGCCGTCACCTTTTGAATGCATGAGCCCAGGCCCATGGTGCCCACTCGCAGATAGTTCGACGTTAGCGAGTTGGGTGGAACCAGATGTTTGAGCCTGAGTTCGGCAGGGTCTATGCCCAGGTCTTCAGCGACTTTGTCGAGATGTACTTCCAACGCGTAGCGCGGTTGCGGTGTGCCGTGCCCCCGCTTCGGTCCACATGGCGCCTTGTTGGTGAAAGCCCGCGCACCCTGAAACTTGTAGCGGTCTACTTGGTAGGTGACAGTCTGTAAGGCACCGGTGTAGTAGGTGCTCGCCACTCCGTACGAACCGTACCCACCCCCGTCCAACAGCGTTTTGAAGTGAAGGGCATTGATGCTACCGTCCTTCGCCACCCCGCTCTTCACCCACATGAGGGTGGGGTGCCGCCCGCGATGACAGTAAAAGACCTCTTCTCTGGTGAGCACGATCTTGACCGGGCGCCCGGTCTTCATTGCTAGTTTGGCGACGGCTATCTCGTGATTGAACGGGTCGCTCTTGCCTCCAAATCCGCCACCGTTCGGACAAGCGATCACGCGTATGCGGTATGCGGGAAGCTCTAGAACTTTGGCAAGTGCCCGGTGCACGTAGTGTGGCGTCTGCGTCGAACTCCACAGAGTGACCTTGCCGTCGGCTGAGCAGTCGGCGAGAGCCGCGTGCTGCTCCATAGCGAGATGCGTGTTGCCCCCGTAGAACAGGACATCCTCACGCACGTGTTCGGCATTCTCGAATCCTTCGGTAACGTCACCGAACTCCAGGTCAACCAGTTTGTGCAGGTTCCCATCGTCACCATAGTCATGAACCAATGGCTCCGATGTTGCGATGGCGTCTTCAGGTGATGCAATCGGTGTAAGCGGTTCGTATTCGATGTCGATCAGGTCGAGCGCCTCCGTTGCTACCTCTTCGGACAACGCTGCTACCGCTGCCACTGGATCCCCAACGAAACGCACGATGTCCGGCGCGAGGGTGTGCTCGTCCTGGCTCACGGGAAGGATGCCGAATGGAATGGGGAGTTCCTTGCCTGTGATCACTGCCTTGATGCCGTCCAGAGCTTCGGCCCTCGTCGTGTCGATTCGTAGGATCTTCGCGTGAGCGTGCGGGCTCCGTAGCAGTTTTGCATGCAGCATGCGAGGCAAAACTAGATCGTCCGCAAACCGAGTTCGCCCGGTGACTTTGTCGCCAGCGTCCACCTTCCGCTGTGCGTGGCCGACTACTCTGAGGTCGCGTTCCTCAGCGTTTGCCATACAGAGACTCGTTAGTCGGGCGAGCTTCTTCGCCACGCATTCTCGTTGCGGCGAGTTCCACTGCTTCGTAGATCTTTATGTATCCAGTGCAGCGGCACAGGTTACCGGCAAGTGCTTCTTTGATGTCGTCTCGCGTTGGGGCGGTGTCCTCGTCGAGCAGAGACTGAGCCGTAAGCAAGAAGCTGG
>JBDGZZ010000220.1:0-7213 GCA_039588335.1 Gemmatimonadota bacterium
CATATAACATGGATGTGAACGGTGCACCCCTTCTTCATGTGGAATACAGCGCGAGCGGAAACCAGGCCCCCACGGTGAACGCGGGCCCCGACCAAATGGTGACGCTCTCGGCGGGGGCGGTTCTCGACGGTACGGTGACCGACGATGGGTTGCCCGATCCGCCGGGGATCGTCACCACCACGTGGAGCCCCGTGAGTGGGCCGGGCACGGTCACTTTTGCGGACTCCGGCGCCGTCGACACGACGGCCAGCTTCTCCACCAGTGGCACGTACGTGTTGCGTTTGACGGTCGACGACAGCGAAGCATCCGTCAGCGACGAGGTACAGATCCTCGTTACCCCAGACGACGTTTCCGTTCTCGAGGTTGGAGTGGCCGCTGGATCGGATGATTCGGAGGAACGATCTTCGGGACAGATCAAGATGACGAGTACGGATCTGGAGATGGTGTTTGATGCCGGGGGCAATCAGCTGGTGGGCATGCGGTTCAATGGGGTGACGATCCCTCAAGGGGCAACAATCCTCAACGCCTATATCCAGTTGCACGACGTCGCTCACGATCCAGGGCGAGAACGTCGACAGTGCCGCGACGTTTACGACTCTGAGTGGAGACATATCGTCCAGGGACAAGACGACCGCGGCGGTATCGTGGTCTCCGGTACCGTGGTTGACGGTGGGGGAAGCCGGTCTCGATCAGCGCACGCCCGACATCACTTCGGTGGTTCAGGAGATTGTGAACCGTCTCGGTTGGGTCAGTGGCAACTCGCTGGCGATCATTGTCTCAGGCACCGGAGCGCGGACAGCCGAATCGTTTGAAGGGGACTCGGCGGGAGCCCCATTGCTGCACGTCGAATACGATCCAGGGATCTGAAAGACGGCCCGCGATTCTGCGCTGATGCGGGATTGGTGACTGTGCTTGGAGCGCGACGAGCGGAGGTGGTGGGCCCTCCTGGACTCGAACCAGGGAAACTCAGCCATAAGCCCTCGAAAAACAAGAACTCTTCTTCATGAATCCTTGTCCCGCACTTGTCCCGCAGGGGCTTCACACCGCTGACCGTTGCCCGACCCACCGACACGGCTGCCCGAGCCCGAAGCGGCGGATGCGGCTTAGGAACGAAGCGATTTTGTTCTTTGGCTTCGGAAAAACTGGGAGGTGAGAGGATCGTATGGGCGGCTACGGCAGCACCCGCTGGGGACCCGGCTACCGACGAAAACCCCGCGTCGAGGAGTGCTACACCCTCAGCATCCCTGACCTGCTGAAGGCCGGAGCCCTCGTCGGGACGGTGAATTGGGCCTGGAAGGGGGCTCACGGAGCCCCAGTCTTTGGGGTCCAGGTAAGTCCCACGACGGGACCTCACGGGAGCCCGCCCTTGCCCTCGACTTTATCGTCGGAGACCACGACCAGCGGGTGGAGCAGATCGTCCCCCTGGAGCAGGTCAGCGTACTCGGGGGTCGGGTGAAGCGGTGGTTCGCTCGGTGCCCCTCCTGCGGGGAGCGGTGCCTCAAGGTCTACTTGCCGCCCCGATGCCGTCTGTTCGGTTGCCGGCAGTGCTTGGACATTGGCTACGAATCCTCGCAGACCTCACACAGCGGTGTGCGTGTCCTGAGGAAAGACCCGAGCCGGTGCCTGGCCGTTCTCTACAACCCCCTACCCGACACTGGAAGCGGCCTCACCCGGTACTTCAACGCAATGCGGGCACTGCCCGACTCCCCCACCGGATTCAAGGGAGCGGGGAAGGTGGACAGAGCGAAGTGGCTCACCGCGTTCCTGCTGCGGGACCTTGAGTCGGGGGACCTACTGAAGGAGTTCGCCGAGCTGCGGTTGGCGGAGCTGGAGGAGGAGTCGTCCTAGCAGGCTGCCGCGTCTCTTCCCAACACGCCAACACCCAACCAATCGACGAATCCGTTGCCACGACGTGAAGTTAGGTGTTGTGACGGTCGCAACGAGCACTTCACAACAGGCGCGTATGACGGCGGTCATAAGGACCTTTTCGCCAGGGGGACTTGTCTTTTGACTGTTGAACATCTCCGTTAGCCGTGAAACCATGCCCGTTGCGCAGCAGCGATGCAGTCTGGGGGCGTTTTAGATTCGTTGTGCCAGTCATGCCGGCCAACGCCCGTCCCACTCTTCAGCCCATGGGCCCGGTCGTGGAAGCTCTAATTGTGCCTATAGAAGAACTACAGGAAGCCCTGCCGTGAGCGTCCAGAGCAGAATCGTAATGCTCTTCGCGGTCAGCCTGCTGTCGCCTTCGTTCGGCACCACGGCTGACTGCCCGAGCGTCGGGCCAGATAATGTTCGTGTAACGACCGCGCTTGGTGGTTCTCGCATCCCAACGGTTGCCTTCAACGACCAGGTCGACGAGTTCGGGGTCGCCTGGAGAGATGTTGAGCAGACTTCAAAGATTCTCTTTGCGCGGTTGAATCCGACGTGCGGTCGCCTCGGCGGCCCGAGCGATGTTCTCGTCACCGACCCCGCCGCCGTCCCCGGTCAAAAGCCAGATATGGTGTGGGGGGGCGACCGGTACGGCTTAGCGTGGGATGACGCGAGGCACGTTGACCCGAGCAACTCCTTCAACACCTACTTCGCAGCACTCGAACCAGACGGCACAAGGATCTGCCAGCGCAGGATAACAGAGGATACCCGTTCGGAAGACGTTCACGTGGCTTGGTCAGGTGTCAATTTTGGCCTCACCTGGTTCGACTACAGGTTTGGAAACCCGGAAATCTTCTTCGTTCTCGTCGATCCCAATTGCAGCGAGGTAAGCGCGGAAACCCAGCTGACAGATAATCCTGAGTTCTCGGGGATCTCAGCGGTGGCTTGGAATCCGACCGTTGCAGAATTCGGAGTTGTGTTCAGAGACCTTCGGGACAGCCCCGGTGACCTCTGGTTTGTGCGAGTTAGTAGTAGCGGGGCGAAGATTGGCCAGGAGGTCAAGATCGTTTCCAGCACTGGTCGTGCTTTCCTTCCGGCTCTTGCGGCTCTTCCGGCAATTGATGGCGACGACCCAGGCTACGGGATTACTTGGGTGGATGAGAGGGATGGCGGAAATCAGGAAATCTACTTTGCATTGTTCGACCCGAACGGCGTTCGTCAGACCCCAGACACCAACATCTCCGGGTTCACCGCTGAGGAATCTAGACGCCCGGACATCACTTGGACCGGTTCAGAGTTCGTGGTGTCCTGGCAAGAAGGGCTTATTGGAGACCCTTCAGGGCCGGAGGTCTTCATCGCACGGATCGCCACGAATGGAGTCAAGATATGCGAACAGCGAGTTAGCGATTCCGATCCGACCGAGTCTGCTCATCCCACTGTCGCCTGGTCTGGAACGCATGTTGGTGTGATGTGGCAAGACAGGAGAGACGGACCTCCTAATGACCAGGAGATCTACTGCGCGGGAATCTTGCCAGAGTGTGGGGATGGGGTGCGCGATCCTGGAGAGGACTGCGACGGAACCGAAATTGGGGGGACTTGCCAATCCGAGGGGTTTGACTGCGGCACCCTCGCCTGTGGCCCAGATTGCACGTTCGACACAACCGCCTGCGAATCGAGCCCGTGTTTCTTCGGGCAGACGCGCTGTCTCGACGCAACAACCCAGCAGACCTGCGGCAACTATGACGCAGACGCCTGTTTGGAGTGGGGTGGGGATTTCTCATGCCCGGCTGGTTGCGCAGGGGTCTCCTGCGTGGGCTGCGACTGCGGAGACAACGTCTTGCAGCCCGAATGCGGTGAAGAATGCGATGGGAGCGATGCTACGGCGTGCCCCGGACGGTGTCAGATCGACTGTACGTGCATTCCTTGCACCCCTCAGACTAGACGTCAGCAGAACTGCCTCAACGCCATAAACAGGAATCTCCTACAGGTCGCCTCCAAGCAGGGCAAGGAGATCCTCGACTGCTTGCGGAAGGGTTCGAGAGAGCTGATCACCGACATTGAGGCGTGCATCGTTGCGGACAGCAAGAACCGAGTTGGCCGAGCGACCACGAAGACGACCTCTGACTATCAAAAGAAATGCACGACTGATCCGCCCTGCTTCGGACTGACCGACCCGAACACGGTCAACGACGCGGCGATCCAGAAGGAGCTGGATCTCGTCCACGACATCTTCGGCGACGATCTGAACACGGCCATCGCTGTCTTGAAGGATGATAGGTTCACGGCACGATGCCAGCAGCGGGTTATGAGCAAGGTCAAGAAGTGCCAGGACACGAAGCTCAGGGAGTTCAACAAGTGCAAGAAGGCGGCCCTCAAGGACAGTGGCTCCCCCGCTGTGGGCGAAGCCGACCTTGAGGCGTGCATGTTCGTAGATCCGGGGAGCAAGGTGACCAGAGCCTGCGTGGAGAAGGTGAACACCCAGGTCCAGAAGGCGTGTGTTGCGAAGGGTGTCGATCTGCAGACAGCCTTCCCTGGGGCAGGAACTGGTGATCCTGCCGCCTTGGTGGATGCCCTGGACCAGACGGTGGAGTGCCTCGCCTGCATCGCGGTGAACGCAGCAGACGGTCTAGCCCGGGATTGCGATCAGGTGGACGACGGGCAGGCGAACGGGAGCTGTCCCTGACCGAAAATTCCCTGGGAGCCCGTCACTATAAAACCGGGGCGCAGCAGGTTTTGAGCAGGCCAACCGGCTGCTCGGGACCGTCGGGAAACTAGGCGGTTAGGGGGTTTCCGCCGAACGGGCCCTTATCGGTACCCCAAAAGGGGCCTCATTTCTCCTTTCCGCTCAGTCACTTTCTCCTGAATCTGCACATGAGTTCCCGGTTGGCTGTACCTCACCGTTTACCCGAGGCAGGTCGGGGTGTTCTAATCGGAACCCGCCGGCGATCTGCATGCCCGGCTCCGAGAGCATGAGGGGAGGTAGGATCATGCCAAGGACCATGACAGAGGGATTCCTGAAAGTACCGATATTATGCCTCTGAGCGGTATCTTTACCTCTTTGGAGGCTAGTTTTCTTGAGGAGATTTCCTTTGTTTGTTATCGAGGGGCAAAGGAGCACATGTAAATGAGAACACCAACTTTACCGCTTAAGATTGCCATTGTGGCGACAACCGTAATGCTCATAGCATTCACTATTCCTGCCACAGTGTTCGCTGGCGCCCAATCATGTGACAATCGGGTCAACGATACATCTGAAAAGCTATTGGAGTGCGTCACGGTCGAGGGTGTGCGTCAACATCAGGCAGCCTTACAGGCGATCGCAGATGCGAACGGTGGCACCCGTGCCTCGGGAACGCCTGGGGATGATGCTTCGGTTGATTACGTCGTCGAGCGAATGGAAGCAGCAGGTTATGTGGTGACCATTGATGAGTTTGATTTTCCCTTCTTCCAAGAGACCGACTCACCACTGTTGGAACAGGTCTCGCCGGTCTCCATAATCTATGTGGAGGAAGATGACTTTTTCACCATGCAGTACTCAGGCTCTGGCGATGTCACGGCAATCGTGGAGCCAGTGGACCTCGTACTTCCTCCGGCACCTGGGCCCAACACCTCGACCAGCGGCTGCGAAGCAGGTGATTTCTCTGGTTTCACTCCAGGCAACATTGCGCTGATCCAGCGCGGAACCTGCTCTTTTGCTCTGAAGGCACAGAATGCCGAAGCAGCTGGGGCTGTGGGTGTAATCATCTTTAATGAGGGCCAGCCCGGACGGACAGGTGCGCTTCTTGGCACGCTCGGTGGACCGGCCGTCACCATTCCTGTGGTTGGAACTAGCCTCGCCGTGGGTGAAGATCTCAATGATCCTGCTGGTACCGTGGTTCACATGGATATATCGACTATCTCAGAGACCCGAACCACTGCCAATGTCTTTGCAGAAAGTCGGAATGGGCGAGATGACAACGTCGTGATGGCAGGCGCCCACCTCGACTCCGTCCCAGCAGGGCCAGGGATCAATGACAACGGCTCGGGTAGCGCTGCCCTCCTCGAGATCGCCGAGCAAATGGCAAAGGTGAAACCCAGGAACAAGGTACGCTTCGCCTGGTGGGGTGCGGAGGAGTTTGGCCAGTTGGGATCGATTGACTGGGTTATCCAAGCGTTTAACTCGGGAGAGCTGGACAATGTCGCCTTGTACTTGAACTTCGACAGGATCGGCTCGCCGAACTTTGTTCGCTTCGTATATGACGGTGATACCCAGCCGCCAGGATCTGAGGTAATTGAGCAGCTATTTAAAGATCATTTCGATGATCAGGATTTGCCTACCGAGGAGTTTGTCGCTGGTGCCAGCTCTGACCACTTCGCATTTGCCTTCTTCGGTGTACCTGTCGGCGGCTTGTTCACCGGATCTGAAGTGATTAAGACACCCGAGCAGGCAGCGATCTACGGTGGCACGGCTGGTGAGCAGTACGACCCATGCTACCACCTCGCATGCGATACATTCGATAATGTTAGCTTGGAGGTGTTAGATCAGATGACCGATGCCGCCGCAATTGCGATCTTAACCTACGGGATGAATACGGAATCAGTAAACCGCGAAAAAGGAAAGGGGAACTTCAAGCCGCCTAGGAATATGTGATTAGATTTGCTGCTGGAGGAACAGGTTTGAGTTCATTTAGGTAGAGCTTCAGGCCGACATCAAAAGAAAATATCTGAATCGGGACTTGTCTTGTTCCTTTGAAGCGAGAACACCAAGCCCAGGGGGCGACCCCAAGGTCCATGGCCATTGGCGGCCCCGCCAGTTCGGTGGCAGCGCATATCATCCTGGACAGCGATGCAGTCGTCTTCGCGGAGGACGGCTTCGGCGGACAATCGTGGGTGGTGAACTGCCTCGTGCCGCCGCCACCCCAATAGGCGTTGACCGACGGGCTGTAGGCGCGAGATAGCCACGACACGCCCCGGCTTCGGTCGGGGCGTTGTTACTTCTAGCCCCAGGTTCTCCGTCCAGCGCCAAAGGTGAACGCTAAGCCCCCGGCTATTCAGTCGGCCCTCGCACTCATAGAATCGGTTTTAGGTGGACGGCGAACTTGAGACGCTTTCCTTGGGAAGAAGCTAAGCGGAAAAGTTCCCAGCCCGCAGAAGCGGACGGGGGACTACCGATTTTAGCTGTCCAGAACCGAGAGGTTTTGAGCAGGCCAATCGGGGGTTCGGGACCGTCGGGAAACTAGGCGGTTACAGAGGCCTGTGGGGGGACCCTTTTGAGCAGGCTCCCTCAGCCTCATATAACCGGGCAGCGTGGGGCGACGCTGCTACTATGCTGCGAGCGCTGCTGCCTTCTCGGTCGAAGGCTTGC
>JBDGZZ010000221.1:0-6743 GCA_039588335.1 Gemmatimonadota bacterium
CCCCGCCAAGCAATACCCCGTAGTGGATATGCAGACTGGAGTGCTATGCTCGATTCCCGGGTTAAGGTAACCGTGAACACAGGCGAGAGAATCTCCGTTGGTTAGGAACATTGGCCTCAGGCTTGGCTGGGTGAGGGTCCTACACGCGATTGCCCGTGGGTGCCTGGTCGCCCTCTTGTGTGCGAGCTGCGACGGTACGAACCGGGGGGAGTACGTTGTTGTCATCGATGCAGGACACGGCGGCGCCAACATCGGGGCCGTGACCCGTGAGGGGCTGCGGGAAAAGGACCTGACCCTGGAGGTCGGCTTGCGGTTGCGGGAGCTACTGTCACACCGCACAGATGTGCGCGTCGTGTTGACGCGAACCGCAGACCGCTCGTTGGGCCTGTGGGATCGACGTGATGCGTCCAATGACAACCGCGCAGACCTCTTTGTTTCGATCCACTTCAACGGGTCCCGCAACAAGACGGTGAACCGTGCAGAGGTCTTCTACTCCAGCAACGTGAGTCGGGAGCCGGCCCAGACATTCGGCGAAATGGTTGACTTGGCCGTCGGCTCGCACCACGGTTTGGTGCAGAAAGTCCACTGGACCGTCCTCTGGAAGAACCGGGCACGTCTGGGCGCCATGCTCGTGGAGATCATGTATTTGTCGCACCCCGCGGCGGACGATTTCCTCGCCGACATTGAGAATCGCGACGTCATTGCTCAGGGCCTTCAGCGAGCAGTGAACACCCTCCTCGACGCAGAAACTCACCGGCGCGCCAACCGACAAAAGAATGGGATTTTCTCGAGCTTGGGAAACATGCTCCGATAGGAGTGAGACAGAACCTGCTCTGGGAACCAGCCGCCACCGGTTGGGATGACGAGGAGCATGCTTGCGCTGAGGTGGTGGGACCCGCTTATGGCGTGGCTCTTCCGGGGAGGCAAAGGCCAGGCGCTCGAGGGGACGCAACGAACCCGCTACCCAGTTCGTTGTAGACGCGGTAGAAGCGTGGCAATGTCGGACTCGGTTCTGGGAAACCGCTTCGCCATACGAACCTCCTTGTGAAGTGAATGGGGACCACGTCCAACGGCCGATCGGCCGGGGACAATGGGCGTGGGGCCATGGACATCAGGGTGATGTCCACGGACAGCAGCTCCAAGCGACTTGGCAGGTCGTGCGAGTAGGAGGCCGCCGAGGTGTCGGCGGCCTCCGGACAGCCGTTCCATGTTGTTATCAAGCCACTGTAGCAGGCCCTACGTCATTACGGGCCGCTCTCATTCGCGGTCTCGGCAACGTAGCTCTTGTTGATGAACCTCACGAGCGCTTCGGTCTCGGACCGATCCAGTTCGAGCTTGGGCATCACGATGCCGTTTGCGACGACCCCGCGATTCTGACTCGGATCGCTGAGTTTCCTCGCCAGCCATTCGTCGGGATATGTCCGGCCGGTGAGATCGGGCCCGACTTGCACTAGGCCCTGATCGGCGAAGTGGGGTTCATCGTGCTTGGCGTGGCAGGTAACACAGCCTTTGGCCGCAAAGAGGTGTCTGCCACGATCGTCTAGCGCCATCAGCGGCACGGTCTCGCCGGCGGCAGCGATACGCATTGGCAGGAGCTTCACCTTCCAACTGAAGAGATCGGTGTCGATGATCAGCCTGACCTCGCCGGTATCGGTCGGGGTTATGGTCGCTTCGTACAGGCCCGGTTCCAATCCTCTGGTGGCTCGAACGGAGCGGCGCTTGAAGAGCCGCGACAGAAAGTTGGCGTCAGGATCCTGCATGGAGACCGTTGGCGAACGGTCGTCCAGCAGCGTTCTCCCGTGTTGCCGGATCTTGAACGACAGGGTAGTTGCTTTCCCAACCTCGAGATACTCCGGTACGTCCTGCAGCGTCACCACCGCCCAACCTCCGAATGCCGTCGGGGTTGCGGCGATCAACAAGCCCCCGATTGCTAAGATACCAAGTGCACGTCGCATGCTTCCTCCTCGCTCTCCGTCCTAACGGATGGTCCATTCCCAGAGCCGACGAAGGGCGCGCACCACCAAGGGTTGTGCCTCTTCCGACCACATCGGGCTGAGGTCCCGTCGCCAGCGTTCTAGCATTGGACGATCGAGCGCGAGAATTCCTTCCCTCGTGACTTTCTCCGGTGGAGGAGCGATCGACGCCATTCGGTCGTGCACACGTGCGCGAGAATCACCTTCGACCCTCTGGAGCAAGTGCCAGAGCGTGATAGCGTTCTGTTGACGAACGCGAACGGATAGAGTCGCTGGATAAAGTGCGTCGAGGACGGCGTCGAGATCCGCGGCGCTACGCACTCCGCGATCCAAACGCGCTAACGCCGCCCGTGCCGAATCCGGCAATCCCACGGGGTACGGTGTTCCGGGTGCACCACCGATATCCACCTCTGCAACCAGGCCCGCAGGCACGAGCGAAGTGCGGTCACCCTGTTTGAGTTCGACCCAGCCGGCGGTTACATGAATGCGGCTCGCTCCCGCTTCATCGACCTCGAGCGTGTAGGCGCAACCCAAGTCCGTAGCAAGCGCCGAGGGCGTTTCGACGAAGAACAACCGAGGAGGCGCATCGATCACCGCGTCGAGCGATCCCCGTTCGAGCCGAAGCAAGTGCTGCGTTCGTCCGCCGCGGGCCAGTCGTAGCTGGCTGTTGGGTCCGACCTCGGCGGTCCCGATACGACCTACCGCTAGGAGCGCGGACGACACTGAATCGGTGACGAGCCACTCGCCAGTCGCAAGATCGCTGGTTCGGGCGATAGATGTACCTGCCACCGTCGGTGATCCGGCGAGTGGGAGCACCTCCCACCGATCGGGCGCACCGTATTTGATCAACACACCCAGGTATGCTCCGCCAAGGAGTGCGATGAGCGCGGCAGCGGCTGCGAAAATGGGTGACCGCACCGCGCGACGGACGAGTGGGAAAAGCCTGCGCCGTTCGGGTATTGCCAGCTCGGATTGAATTTTGTTCCACAGCTCGTCGGGCGCTTGAGACAGTTGCATGTGGCGAAGCCGCTGTTCGACGTCGTCCGGTTCGAGGATCGGAGGCATCATTGATCTCCTTGAGTTGGCGCGGGGCCGCGCGTTGGCGCCAACTCTCGGGCGAGAAACTTGTGTGCGCGATTCAAGCGGGAGGCGATCGTGCCTGGTGTCACGCCCAACGCCTCCGCGATTTCGTCATATGAGAGGTCGTCGAAGTACCGTAGGAGCACGGCAATGCGGAGCTTCGGTGAGAGCCTAGCCACGGCTGCTTTCAATTCCGGATCCATCTCCGTGGGCTCATCGGGGTTCACTGCTTCCTCGAGTTGGGATGGCACGTTGCCGAACAACACGATACGGCGCCGGCGGCGAAGCTCGTCCATGCACGCGTTCGCCGTGATCCGATACAACCAGGTCGAGAGCCGCGCGTCCTGTCGAAACGAGGATGCCGCTCGGAAGACCTTCACGAAGACCTCCTGGGTGATATCCTGGGCTCCCGCGTGGTCGCCTTTCAAGAAATTCAGAGCGATCGAGAACACGCGGTCCTTGTAGCGTTCGAAGACGCGACGCTGCGCCGCGGGGTCGCCGATCCGACACCCCTCGATCGTGTCAGCATCGAACTCCAGCCCTACCACGTGTGGTATCCCCATTGCTGTGATCTTAGACGAACGAGCGTCTCCTTTTCTTCCATCGGGATCCTACAGCGGTGTGAACGGCGTACCCGGCAGCGGCGCCGTCGTGAGGAGCGTTCGGGTGAAAGATAGAAGACCGACTCGGCGGCTACTTAGCGATGCGGCTTGGGCAGCTTCCCGCCGTGATATATCACGATGCCGGCGACGATGAGAAATACCCAGCCCGGTTGTTTGAGCCAGAGTGCCAACGCTGCCCCGCCCAGGACCGTCACGATCCCAATTGCACGCCGTGTATTCGTTTTCATGGAGATATCATAACCAATGCGTCGATTGGATGACGCAGGCACAGTACTGATCCTTCTTGCGCTAAAACGATGATGGCCGGCGAGAAGCGCGCAGTAGAATGGTTTCATGGTCACCACAGGCCGATACACACTTGCCGACGCCGAACATTTGCTACAATCGGTATGGGGTTACCCTGCGTTCCGCTACCACCAGCGCAAGGCGGTGCTGGCTGCTCTCAGAGGTCGGGACTGCCTGGCAGTGCTGCCTACCGGCGGGGGGAAATCACTCTGCTTCCAAGTTCCGGCCTTGGTGCTGCCGGGACTCACGCTGGTGGTGTCACCTCTCATCTCCCTCATGCAGGATCAAGTGGCCGCGCTGCGGCGGCGCGGGGTGCCGGCTGCATACTTGAGCAGCACACAGAGTCAAAGCAAACAGCAAAGCGTGCGGGAGGCACTTCGCGCCGGAAAGTTGAAGCTACTCTATGTGGCGCCGGAACGCATGAAACAACTGGTTGCCACGACGCCGCGCCCACATGTGTCGTTACTCGCTGTTGATGAAGCTCACTGCATCAGCGAATGGGGGCATGACTTCAGACCGCACTTCCGCGCGCTCGGTGTGCATCGACACAGATTTGGCAAGCCACCGACTATTGCCGTGACCGCAACGGCAACTCCCGAGACCCAACGAGACATCGTGCGCGTGTTGCGATTGGTGAATCCCGTCAAGGTCGGTCAGTCGTTCGATCGGCCAAATCTGTTCCTCGCCGCACGCTCGTTTGACAGTGAAGCGAATAGAGTAGGGCAGGCCGCCAAACTGATCCGGGCTAACCCGCAGACCACCATCGTTTACGTGCAGACACGCGACCGCACCGATGGGGTAGCGTCGGTCCTCAAAATGTGGGGGCTCAAAGCCGCGCCCTACCACGCGGGTCTGCCGCCGTCGGCTCGTAGGGCTCTACTGGAACGGTTCATCGCAGGCACCATCCCTGTGATGGTGGCAACCAATGCCTTTGGGATGGGGATCGATAAGCCGGACGTACGGCTCGTGGTCCACTTGGGTGTTCCCGCTCGACCGGAATCGTACTTCCAGGAAGCGGGCCGCGCAGGGCGCGATGGGTTGCCGTCGCGCTGTGAGATGTTGTGGACCAAAGGCGATCTCGCCCTGGCCGCACGGATGGCCTCGGTGAACCAGCAGACCGACAAGGAGTCTGAAGTACATCGCAAGGCAAAGCGCAAAGGGCTCGAAACGATGCGGCGCTACGTCACTACCCGCAGGTGCCGCCGCCGGTTGCTGCTCGACTACATGGGCGAAGAACTGGAACGGTGCTCCGGATGCGACAGATGTGGCTCGCTCCGGCGACAGCCGTGACTGTCATGAGCGAGCGCATGGAGCTTGACCGGGGCGATCACAGTATGTACAGTAATGCTGTACAGTTAATTCGGAGCGCCCCAGTGGCCATTCGTACTACCTACACCGATGCACGACAACGCCTAGCCGAACTCTGGCGCTGCGTCGAAGAGGACCGAGAGGCGGTAATAATCACGCGCCGGGGACACGAGGAAGTCGCACTAATCTCTGCCGATGAACTCAAGAGTCTCCAGGAGACCGCTCATCTCCTCAGGTCACCGGCAAACGCCCGCCGTCTGTTGCGGGCACTCGACCGGGCACTTTCGGGTGGAGGTACTCGGCGATCGGTGAGCGAAATACAGCGCGAGCTGGGTCTTGGGCAGGAAGAAGAAGAATAGGACTCGCGAGGCGGTCTTCCAGAAGGAATTCCTCGAGGACATACGGTCTTGGGTTAGTGCAGACCGAAAAACAGCGTTACGGTGTCTGGGTCTCGTTGTGGCGATACTGCGGGATCCGTTTTCAGGTATCGGCAAGCCCGAGCGGTTGCGATACCTCGGAGCTGATGTATGGTCTCGGCGGCTCACCCAGGAGCACCGCTTGGTATACCTGGTGCCAGATGACCGAATCGATTTCTTGCAGGCGCGCTATCACTACTAGGTCTCTCGCGCCACCGTTTTCCCGACAACGGAACCATAATCATGAAGGCGATCCAAGATTTCTACGACAACGCGTTCAACCACTGCTACGGTTGCGGAACTCTGAACGGAGAGGGCCTGCACATAAGGAGCTACTGGGTCGGTGACGAAGCGGTGTGCGAGTTTCGTCCCGAACCGTATCACGTAGCGGTTCCGGGATATGTGTACGGTGGCTTGATCGCATCGCTGATCGATTGCCACGGCATCGGGACTGCCGCCGCCGCAACGTGCGTCGCTGAGGGCAGGGAACCGGGCACCGGTCCCGCAATGCGTTACGTGACTGCGTCGCTCCGCGTTGAGTACCTCAAGCCCACTCCGATCGACTCGGTGTTGGAACTGAGAGCCCGCGCCAAATCAGTCGAGGGTCGCAAGGTGCTTGTCGAGGTGTCGCTTTTGGCTGGTGGAGACGAATGCGTCAAGGGTGAGGTGCTCGCGGTTCGAATGAGCGACAAATGGCTGGAGAACGAGCGGTGAACTCCCGTCCGCCTCCCGTTCCCTGACCATGCCGCTCGCCGCTCCCCGCTCCGGTGGGGGGGGAGCGGGGAGGCGGCATGCCCCCTTTTGTGTACACTCCCTCCCACAAACCGGTCAATTTGCCAGACTGCAACGGGATGTCGTTAAGTATAAAGTATTGTAAAATAACAACTTAACGGCAGCAGGCGGGCTGGCACAGAATTTCCTATTTGATCTGGGAGTAGAAAAGACAACTGCGGTGCATTGTGCATCTTGCTGCCCAGCAAGTAACTCGTCGGGAGGGGACGAGCGGGACCACGCCAAGCCCGGCACAACGCACCGCAGGTTTTTTTGCGACCGAATTC
>JBDGZZ010000222.1:0-6727 GCA_039588335.1 Gemmatimonadota bacterium
GGACGTTTGCCAACATGAAGTGCCCGTCGGCTCCTGAGGAGTCTATTCTCACTGCCTCCGCCGCGTACAGCCACGCCTCCGAGTACATGCTGTCGCGCTGTGCCTCGACCTCCTTCTCGATGAGCAGCTTCGCCACGTCCACCTGCGCACGAGCGAATTTCCAAAGAGCTTCGTAGCTTGCGGCGTTGATGAACAACGCAGCGCGATACTGCTCAAGTGCATCTTCAGGTTCCAGGGCGGAATACAGGCTATCACCCAGCTCCACCAATTTGCCGATGGTCTGCGAATCCGCGGGCCGGGGCACCATTGAGAAGAGGGCTATCAGTATGGTGAACGTCCGCATCGGAGTACTCCGTCGAGATTGTTCAAAGCGTGTCGCGCCGGATGTCCAAAGGGGAGGAAGCCGCCGGCCTAGTCGGTCCCCTGGCTGGGATCCCTGCGATACTTGGGAACTCCCGGTCCCCAGTCGGGAAGCTCGTTGGCGGCATCCTCTGGGGTAGCCATCGCGTCCAGATCCCTCAGCTCATCCTCGGCCCTTAGCAACTCATCCTCGTCTATGTCCGCGTTCCGCATCGCATGCGATCCGGTCGAGGATTGCTTTCGGGGAACCACGAGTAGGACTGCCAGGATCAGCACCAGCACCAACAGGACGATTAGCAGAGACAACCTAGCACTCAAACCCTGTGCTGGGCCCAGAAGGCGTCCAGTCTTCGTCGGATCTCGTCCCTTGTGTTACGGAACGCGTCGATTTGATGGCGGATCATGTCACCGTGCTCGGCTGGGTCGGGCAACGGCCAGTGAAGTTGTTGAGCCCCGCTATGAACAACTGGGCAGACCTCCTCCGCACATAGCGTGACTATGTAGTCCGCCCCGTTCAGAGGAACCTCGTCGAAGCCCTTCGATCGATAATCACCGATGTCGACCCCGCTCTCTCCCAATACCTCAACTGCGAATGGGTGGGTGACAGCCGGACTGCAGCCGGCACTATAAACACGCCATCCCGGAGGGGCCGTTGCCCGCGCCAATCCTTCGGCCATCTGACTCCGGGCAGAGTTGGCCACGCAGAGAAAGATGATTGTCGATCCACGATGCGATTCGTCCGTCATGGTCTGTCTGAGATCACAAATCGTCGATAGGGTTCTTGGAACGCATGAGAACCAATATGGCTGCCTGCGGCACGACGAGATAGCGACTGTCCTCATAGCTTATTTCGACTGCAGCTTTACGGAAGAAAAGTGCGTAGTCACCTATCTGCGCCTGCATCGGCACAAACTTTCGGGCGTCGCCAGACAGCTTCCACGGCTCTTCATCGAGCTGTGTGGGCTCCGGGAGCGGGGTACCTGGACCCGTTGCGACAATCCGACCGCTTTGTACTGCCTGTCGGTCAACTGCAGTGGGTGGCAGGTACAGACCTACGTTGGTCCGTTCCTCCCCTTCCTCCGGAATGATCAGGACCCGATCGCCGACGACAATGAGGTCTTTGCGAGACTTTGCCATGCGAGAAATCTAGTTCCCCAAGTGCCCGGACGCCTAGCTCACCGGTTTGGCTCTGGGCGAGTGTTTCTCGAACCATCCTCTCAAGTAGAGCTGCGACCGCATGAATTTTGACGGCTTGCTGCTCGTTCCGTGCCACAGTGTGAGTATGTCGCGTGTGGTTCTAGGCCGCAAGACGAGACCATGGCCGGTTGTCACTCTCCCATTTCTCTGATCACCACGAGAGGAGGCTTCCGGAATACGTCCCTGCTGTTGAACAAGCCGATCGCGGCCGTGGCAGCAGCGGTGCCGAGCCACAGCAGGACTAGCTGCGAATATGGTGGCTCGAACGTCAGCTGAAACATGAAAGTGACCGCCCCCCAGCCAGCTACGACTCCCAGTACTGTTCCCGTGAGGCCCGCAAGGAGTCCCAGGGCCGTGTATTCGGTGAGCAGGATGCGCCCGATCAGTCGTTTCCTTGCCCCCAGCGTTCTGAGGAGCACGCTCTCACGTACGCGCTGAAACCGCGAAGTGGCGATTGCCCCAACCAACACTATCATGCCGCTCGCAATGCTGAATAGAGCCATGAACCGGATCGCGAACGCGACACTCTCGAGTATCGACTCGATAGCGTCCTGCACCGCAGTCAAGTCCATGGCGACCACATTTGGAAAAGCGAGAACAACGTCGCGCTGTAGCTCAGCGCGGTCTGTGGCTGTTTCTGCGCGCGTGAGCGAGACGAAGGTCTGTGGTGCATCATCTAGAGGGCCGGGCTCGAACACCACGAAGAAGTTTGGCTCGAGCCTGGCCCAGTCCACCTCACGGAGGCTCGTGATTTGGGTTTCGATCTGTATCCCTTGAATGTCCCAGGTAATGTGATCTCCGATCGTCACCTGGAGTTGTGCAGCGAGGTCGTTCTCGAGCGAGATTCTCGGCGCTTCTGAATTCTCCACTTCTTCTCCCCACCACTCTCCGACTACTATCCGTTCGGAACTGACCAGCGTATCCCGATAGGTATTTCGATACTCTCGCGTTAATGGCCAGCGACTACTCCTTCGCCCCGCGGTGTCACTCAGTATCTCGGCGGTCGACCGCCCGTTCACGTGAGATATGCGCGCAGGTACAATGGGAGTAGTGGCGAGTACTGGAAGGCTCTTTGAAGTCACGATCTGTTCTACACCGTCACGCTGGTCGGCCTGGATATCGAATAGCACGAGCGTGGGTCGGTCTGGTGCCGCGCCGACTTCCAGTTGGCTCAACAGGTTCCGCTGGACAACGTATAGAGTCGCGATCAGGAAGATTCCGAATCCCACAGCCAGCGTCACCGCGACCGTCTGATTGTGTGGCCGGTATAGGTTGGCGATCCCTTGGCGAACTACGTAGCTGGCCCTTTTGGGGACCAAAGTCCTGGTGGCCTTCATGACACCCCATGCGATGAGCCATAGGAGTGCAGTAGTGATTGCCAGTGCCAATGCAAAGGCAGCACCCGTCGCCCAGTTGGGAGCCTGCCACACGCTCAGAGCTGCCATCGTCATCAGCACGGCTGCGAACGCACTCAGACGGAGCTTACCGAGCCGTCGTGACGATTCGAACTCCCGGCGGAGCGCTTGGAGCGGCGACACATTTCGTACTTCCAACAGTGGAAGAAGGGTGAAAATGATCGCGACCCAGGCACCGATTACGAGGCCTCCCAGAAGAGCAGGCCATTCCAGTGACACCGGTACCTCTAGCGGGAGGAAACTGCGTAGTACGCTGGGCAGGCTCGCTTGAACGGCGACTCCGATACCGACTCCGAATGCGGACCCCAGCAAGCCCAGCAGTCCGGCCTGTAGGAGATAAATGGAGAACACCGTGCTCTGTGGTGCTCCGATACAACGGAGGACAGCCACCGTGGGAAGCTTGCTCCTAACGAACACGTGTACTGCGCTGGCTACGCCAATCCCGCCGAGTAGCAAGGCAACCAACCCTACCAGTCCGAGAAACCGGGTCATGATGCCGATCGACTCGGTGAAGTCAGCCTCGCGTTCCTGAGCCGTGTCGAATCGTATCTGTTGGTTACGCAACAGTTCTCGGTATTCCTCCAGGAAGTCGCTCAGCGCGTCCTCCTCCGCGAACTTGAGGAACGCCCGATAGACGTTGCGGCTCCCTGTTTCGAGCAATCCAGTCTCTTCGACGTATGCTCCGGGGATATAGACACGTCCCCCAAAAGCCATGACGAACTCGAACTCGCCGGGAATCCGTGAGATCATGCCGTCGATCACAAAGCGTCCGTTTCCTATGGAGAGGGTGTCGCCGATCAGTGCGTCGAGCTGTACGATTACCGACGGGTCGACCAAGGCGCGTCGACTCGTTTGAAGTGAGGTCCAGCGGCCTGGCGGTTCGGTCTCGATAGTACCGTAAAAGGGGAAGCCTCCCGTAACTGCGCGTACCTCGACCAGCCGAGTCTTGAGGGTGCGCGGCGCCAGCGCCATCGAAGCGAAGTTGGTCGAGTAGGAGATCGGAGTGCCAGACGCTTCTAGTGAGTCGAGGAGGACCTGAACCGTATCTGGAAAGGTGCGGAGCGACCGTAGTTCCAGATCCGCCCCCAGAAGTCCCCGTGACTCAGCATGGATGGCGTCGGTCACGTTTGAACGGAACGAGTTGATCGACACGAGCGCGGCGACGCCCAGGCTGATGGATCCCATATACAGGCCGAGTCGTCGCCGACTGGAACGGCCCTCGCGCCGGGCCATGGAAAGGGCAAAGGATAAACCGGTCACGTCGGCGTGTCCGTCTCCGGAACGATGTGACCGCCGGAGAGGCGAATGATCCGGTGAGCCCGTACAGCCAATTCGGGGTCGTGCGTAACCAGAACCAGTGTCGTCTGTTCTTCAGCATTTAGACGGACTAGCAGATCGATGACTGTCCGGCCCGTCTCGGTGTCGAGGTTTCCGGTCGGTTCGTCGGCAAAGAGTATCTTGGGTTGGTTGGCGAAGGCACGTGCGAGGGCCACGCGCTGCTGCTCGCCGCCCGAGAGCTGTGCCGGATAATGGTGTATTCTGTCGTCCAACCCCACTCGGGCGAGCAGATCGAGCGCTCGTTCCTCTGCACCGCCGCTGTCGTAGCCTCCGAGCGCACGGCGGAGCTCGACGGGCACTAGCACGTTCTCGAGTGCTGTTAATGTTGGAATCAGTTGGAAGTTCTGGAATACGAAGCCGACCTTCTCAGCTCGAAACCTGGCGCGCTGATCCTCAGTGAGTAGACTCAAATCTTGACTGTCCAGCCGTATGTTTCCGGCGGTCGGACGGTCGAGGCCGGCAAGTAGCCCGAGCAGAGTGGTCTTCCCGCTGCCCGATGGGCCGACTATTGCCACGAATCCCTGTGGCTCGACCGTTAGATTGATATCCGAGAGTACCGTCAGGTGACGGTCCAGATTCGAGTACGTCTGTTCTAGGCCTTCGGCTACGATGATCATGGGTAGGAAGATACTCATCATTGGAGCGGTCCTTGCGGTGGGTGGTGCCTGCGGAGACGGTGACTCTGTGCCCGTCGCGGATCGCACCCGCGACAGTGCCACCCTAGGCGGCGACTCCCGTCCGGCGATCCTGTTTCTGGGCACCAGCCTTACGGCAGGGTATGGCCTGGGAGCGGAAGAAGCGTATCCGGCGTTGATCCAGCACAAGATCGATTCCACCGGCCTGCGGTTCAGAGTAGTCAACGCGGGAGAGAGCGGTGGAACGTCTGCCGGTGGTGTTCGTCGTATTGATTGGTTGTTGCGGCAGTACGTGGCCGTGTTAGTGCTGGAACTGGGTGCGAACGACGGCTTGCGGGGGCAGGATGTTGAGAATCTGAGAACCAATCTCCAGACGATCATAGATCGAACGCTTGCAGCATACCCCAGTGCCGAGATTGTCCTTGCCGGGATGGAGGCTCCACCAAACCTTGGCAGACCTTACACGAGAGAGTTCCGCGACATATTTGGGGATGTAGCCAGAGAGAATAGGGCAACCCTGATCCCATTCATATTGGATGGAGTGGCCGGAGTGCCGGAACTCAATCAGGCAGATGGCATCCACCCTACGGCGATTGGTCAGCGTTTGATGGCGGAGACGGTTTGGCGGGTGGTGGAGCCGTTACTGGTGGTGCTCAGCTCGAGTGAATCTCCGTAAATCCCATTCTCTCTACGATTGACCGAAATCGGGCTTCGTCCCTGATCTCGTCCCAGAGCGGATCAACATTGATGAACGACATCCAGGCGTCACGCTCTCGATGGGCTCGCTCCAGCCAGTCGAGCGCGGAATCCTTGTCGCCTAGCATTAGGTAGATCATCGCAAGGGCTCGGCTCGACACGTATCTGTCTTCCGATGCCTTGACCTCCAGAAGCTCGTGCAGCAACGACTCGGCCTCCTCTGTGCGACCCGCTGCCGCTTTGGCGCACGCGAGTCCTGCTTGAGCATCCCTGAAATCGCCACCACTCCGGATCGCTCCTTCGATGTTCTCCACTGCCTGATCCGCTTCTCCCTGTACGAGTTGATTCCACGCCAAAGCATATCTTGCGGGCGGAAAACGAGGGTTGAGTTCCAGCGTTCTCAGGAATTGTGCTTCCGCCCGGTCGTGCTGCCGGGCCCAATAGTAGTGATTCCCAAGGTGGGTGTTCACTATGAGCGAAATGGGATCCAGATCTCTTGCTTTCCGCATACTGTCGATACCCTCTTCGCGGCGGCCCATTCCGGCGAGAAAGAAGCCGTACTTCAGACTGGGCTCCATGCAGCCGCACCCAAGCTGTATGGCCTTCTCAAAGCACTCCTCTGCAGCCGACCAGTTCCAGTCATACCAGAAATTGACTGACCCGAGCGTCGCGTACGCATCGGCGATTGTGTCATCGATCTCGAGAGCTTTTTCGGCCAGCTCCTTGGCGTACGGAAAGGCTTCGGCGGGACTCATGTCATCTTGGCTTGCACCCAAAGCGATTGAGAAGTAGGCGTTTGCCAACCCAGCGTAGGCCAAGCCGAATTCGGGATCCAGCTCAATGGCGTGCTCAAAGCTCTGAAGCCCCTTGGCGACGCTCTCGAGTGTGAACTGGTTCCAATGGTACACGCCCCGTAGGTAGAGGTTGTATGCCTCCAGATTCTCTGTTGGCTTCTTGTTGATGCTGGCTTTGACCGAAGGTGTGAGGGTCGTTTGGAGCGCGCTCGCGATCTGCCCTGCCACGTCGCTCTGGATCTGAAAGATGTCCGTCAGATCGCGATCGTAGGTTTCGGACCAAAGCTGTCCG
>JBDGZZ010000223.1:0-9899 GCA_039588335.1 Gemmatimonadota bacterium
GACGGGGGGAGTCTCGGCGGTGCCGCCCACTTTCACGGTGTAGCCGGTGTCTCCGGAGCCAAGCGTGGGAAAATCGATCAGGCTCCAGTCAAAATGGACGTGTTGTAGATCCGTATTATCGTAACGATTCTCAATGCGCAGAACGCCGTCGAAGGTTGTAGGTAGGTTGTCCCGTTCGCCGAGTTCGAGATACACCGGAGACCAAATCTCCTTTATTGCATAAAAGCTTCCTTCTTCTTCCCGGAAGGGTCCCACAATTCCGTCGGGTGCTCTGTTGCCAGCCACATCAATTGCACCATCCATGTCCGCTCGAACGATTCCCTCATCAGCAAAGACCCATAAGAAGCCACCAACGGCCAGAGGGTTTTGCAGCATGAGGTTCCACCAATCATCGAGACCGGCACCGTGGCCACCATCATAAAGGCCGTGCAGGAACTCCGTCGGCATGAACAAATCATCGCCATGGAAGAACCTACCCGGGCAGCAGTCGTAGACTTCATAGTGGTCGGTGTCGATTCCGCCAAGATCGTCCCACGGTTGGATGACCGTGCGCTGCTGCGGATCCCACCTGGCATATTCGTCGACGAGTTCCGGATTCCAACCTCCTTCATTGCCGTTGGCCCACAAGATGATCGACGGATGGTTGACATCTCGCAAAATCATCTCACGCACGAGCTTCGTCCCGACTTCCGTATCGTACGCATCCTGCCAACCGGTCAATTCATCGATGATGTATAGACCCAGAGAGTCGGCGACTTCGAGAAAGTGACTATCGGGCGGGTAGTGCGACATCCGCACCGCATTCATGTTCATGTCCTTGATGAGATTCGCGTCAGCGATACTCAGCTCCTTGCTGGTCGTGCGCCCCGTCGTTGGCCAAAAGGAGTGGCGATTGACTCCCTTGAGACGAACTTTGACATCGCTCACATAGAGGCCATCATGCGGCCTCACCTCAACCGTGCGGAAGCCGAACCGCTCGGAAACGGTGTGTACGACCTCACCACGATCCTCGAGCGTAAGGTCAACCGTATAGAGCTGCGGCCATTCGGCAGACCACTGTTCGATCTCCGCGAGCCTACTCCGCAGTTCCACGCTGGCCACCCCAGGACTGACCGTCGCGGAAAAGGCTGAACCCGCCTCCCGACCATCGAGTTCCCGAACCTGAGCGGTGATCCTCTCGGCGGTGCTTATTCCGCCCAAGAATGCCTCGATTGAGATTTCGCCTGTGTGTTTTGCGTCCACCACGAAACGAGTGACGTGCTGCGGCGGGAGAGCTTCCAGCCAGACAGGCCGATAGATGCCGCTGAACAGCCAGAAATCCGCCCGACGCTCCGCGAGGTTTACAGAGGTGTTACTCGAGTACCGGGACACCTTGGCTTCCAGCAGATTTTCCCGGCCATACTCCAAGAGGTTGGTGACGTCGTAACGGAACTCGTAGAACCCACCCTGGTGTACCGGCCCGGCGAGAATGCCATTGATCTTCACTTCCGTATCGGTCATCGAGCCGCCGAATACGATGTCGACTTTGCTGCCTTGCCAAGCGGCGGGGACTTCGAAGCGAACCCTGTAGAACCCTACACTGTCCGGCACCGGATTTTGGGACCAATCATCCTCATAGCGATACGTACCGAAGCCCTGCATCTCCCAGTTACTTGGAACGGCAATAGTAGACCATGCCCCACTGTTTCTTCCGCCCGACACTCTGAACTCCCAGTCAACGGCCGTACTACTATCTATGCCACTGAGATATTGTATTTGACTCTCCTGCCCGAAAACGTGGTTACTCAAGCACGCGCAGCAAATGATCGTGGGCAGCAGGCACCTAGGTAGGTACATCTGGATCTCCGGTGTGATCATCCGTTATGATCCGACAATAACCCTGTGCAGGCAATACTGAGGAACATGAAGCACCTCCCGTTCCGGAGACACCCGCCGTAAGTGATGTTTGGAGAAGCGAGGAGGCAATGAAAGTGAGAGCAGTCGCGCTGGAGCCGCGCATCCGAAGACTCTACACGCATCGCCGGCTTACTCGGGCAGTTGGAATTCGTGTTTGTACTGCGCCATGCAAGACGCCTCGGGCGTGACCGACGGGTCCGCCACAAATGCCATCATCATCTCCAGAGCGCATGTGCCCGCATCAATCGGAGAATGCGCCACACCCTCGAATACAAACAAATGACCATTGTCGAGACCGGCGACTAATTCCGCCGCTGTCTCACCCGGGATCACGTGGTCCAACCCACCATTCAGGATGAGTGTTGGCACGTCAGATCTGATCGGGCCAAACAGCTCAGGAGGCAACGGATCGGTTGTCCAAAAATCCCCGACCGCTTCCATGAGGCGCGGGGAAAAGAACAGAGACAGGCCATCCACCCAAGCCCGGTAACGATCCGGGATCCCATCCGACGACGCAGTGAAATCCTGAGATGTTGCGAGAACCACCGTGTATCCCAGGGCGTAGCTGAATTTCCGCATGGGAAAGAATATCGCAGGGCTGTTCTGGATCGCAGAGAAGTCACCTTCATGGAACCGCTCGAGGGTGTATGGGATTTGCGTAGTCGCGTACATGGAGGCAAACAACCAGGAGGACAACTTGTCACCGTTGAGGAGGAGCGTTGTTTCTGAGCCCTGATCGGGATATTTGACAACAAGTTCGACGGGCGTTGCATTCAACCCGTCTATAAGTCTGAAAAACCGGTCTTCTGCGTCGGGATACGCTTCCGCACACGCGTCATCGGCCGTGCACATTTCGAAATACCGCTTCAGGCTCCTCGCGGCATTAGGTAGCATTTCTCCAAGGAGAGTCGAACCGTAGGGGACGGCGGCATTGAGCGACACGGAACGGAGGCGCTCAGGATAGTCACGCATGACATTCTGCGCGACCATGGTCCCTGCCGAAGACCCGAAGAGATTGAATTGGTCATACCCGAGAGCACTCATGATGAAGGCGATGTCAGCAGCCGTTTCCTTATTATTGAAGGCCGCCAGATCAATCCCTTCCGCAACGAGCCGATCGTGCGTTTTGCGCATGGCCTCGGGTCCCCGCACGTTTCTGGGTGCGAGGTCCAACTGCGCAGCAAAGACTTCCTCGGCAATGAGATTTGGATCCGAATGATAAAGTCCGCGCAATTCGATGATGACCACATCCCGCTGTGACAGCAATGTCTCCCCTAGAGGACTGGCCAGAACGGGAAAGAAGCCTTCGAAATTCGAATCGCCGGGTCCTCCAGTGTTGAGAATCATGGGATCGGGAGCGGCTTCCGGATTGGGGCTCCTGAATTGTGCCACCGCAATCCTGATCACAGGCCCCTCTGGTCTGTCGTGGCGTTCCGGAACGCTGATGAAGTAACAGGAGACGTCCAGATTGGCAGCTGCTGCCTCTGGCAGTTCTACAGGGCAATCATTGGTTTGAGATCTGCCAATCTCTGGATTGGGAGGCGACTTGCAGTATTGCAGGGATACAAGCGATGCCACGAGTAGAGATAAGGCTACAAGGCGTTGTGTCCTCATGGTTCTTCTCAATTTGGTTGTCGGTCGTTACGTCCAAGTACCTCAGAGTGCTGAAGGCGGCTCAAGTTGACAATGCCCCCTGGATCTCTTCCCGGGTCGGCGCCGAGGGCTGCGCCCCGAGCTTGGTGACCGCAAGCGCCGCTGCTGCGTTGGCGAACCGGACTGCTTCGGCAAGTCGGCTACCCTCTGCCAATGCGACCGCCAGCGCACCGTTGAACACGTCACCTGCTGCCGTGGTGTCCACAGCCTCCACGTCGAAGCCGGGCACCAGCTCTGCGTGATCTGAGTCGAACAGGAACGCCCCACGCGATCCCAAGGTTATCAGCACCGCCTCGACACCGAGCGCGTTCAGCTTCTTTGCCGCCTGTAGAGCTGCGGCATCGTTCGAGACCTCGACACCCGTCAGCAGCTCGGCCTCGGTCTCGTTCGGCGTGAGCACCGATACGTGGCGCAAGATTTCCTCTCCGAGTGGTTGGGCCGGCGCGGGATTCAGCACGATCCGCACACCGTGCTCGACCGCCAAGTCCACCGCCGCCTGCACGGCGTCCAGCGGAGTCTCCAGTTGCGTCACGAGAACATCAGCGGATGCTATGGCGTCCCTCGCCGACAATACATCCTCTGGTGTAAGCCGTGCGTTGGCGCCGGATGCAACCGCGATGCTGTTCTCGCCGCGCTCGTCGACGAAGATCAACGCCACACCCGATGGCGCTTCCGAGTCCTCGAGAACATGGCTGGCCTCGATGCCGTCCGCGTCGAGCCCCTCCATGGCCTGCCGGCCGAACATGTCGTTACCCACCCGCGCGATGAATGTCACTTTTCCCCCCGCCCGCGCCGCCGCCACCGCCTGGTTTGCACCCTTGCCACCCGCTGCGATGGAGAACTCGCCCCCGATCACAGTCTCGCCCGGCCTCGGAATCCGATCGAGCTTGATGATCATGTCGGTGTTGGAGCTGCCCACTACAACGATTCCGCTACCCATACTAGAACCCCTGGATTCTGGCAGTCTTTTGTCAGGTGCCGGCGTATACGATCAGACCGAGACCGACGATGTAGAAGACGAACATCAGCCCAAGCAACCTGCCCGTACCTCCGGGTGCATCCTTGAACTCCTTCCAGATGAAGACGCCCCAGAGGGCGGCGATCATGGTCGCGCCCTGCCCCAGACCGTACGAGATCGAGGGACCGGCTGCTCCGGACGCGATGATGCTGAACGACATGCCGACGTTCCAGATGATCCCGCCCAAGATGCCCACCAAGTGGAGCCTGGCATTACCCATGGTGAAGTAGTCGCGGTACGGTACCGGCTCGCCGACGAACGGTTTCTTCATCACGATGGAGTTCCACACGAAGTTGCTGAGCAGGAGGCCCACCGAGAAGAAGAACACCGCCGTGTATGGGGTGAGCCGTCCCGGTTCCGGATTCGCGAAATCGGTTGCCATGGAGGCCACGACGAACCGGAAGAAGAACCCCATCAGCACGCCCGCTGCAATCGAGATCAGGATTCCCTTAGCGGTGGTCTGCTTGTCGGTGGGGAGGCGCCGGTAGGCGAGCGCATCGATGACGATCGCGATCACCACCCCGATCACGCCAACCAGCAGCAGCACCGGATCGCCCACGGGCAGCTTGACGTAATTCACGATCACACCGATCACCAGGGCCAGACCCACCCCGATCGGAAACGCCACCGCCATGCCGGCGATATCGATCGCTGCTACCAACAGGATATTCGACAGATTGAAAACGATGCCACCCAGCAAAGCGGACCAGATCGCTCCACCACTTGCCTGACCGACGTCGGCAAGGAAAGGCCTCCCGCCGGAACCGAAGCTGCCCAGGGTTAACGCGAACGCCAGCGACAGTAGCAGCACGCCGATCGCATAGTCCCAGTAGAACAACTGGAACCGCCACTCCTTGCTAGCCAGTTTCTGGGTGTTGGCCCACGATCCCCAACACAGCATCGTGATGAGACACATGAAAACCGCGATCGGATAGGACTCGACGATGAGCACTGCTTACCTCCCTCGTAGCGCTATCTGAACACAACCAGGTACGACAGCGAGATATCGGTCCCCTTGGATTCGTCCCCGCCAACCCCTCGGTACGGTTCACCTCTCACCACCACCCGCACCTCGTGTGCACCATCCTCGAGGCCGAAGACGTGCCACACCGATTCGCCATACTTGTCCGCTTCTTCATCGGAATAGACATCTACGGTGCGGTGCAGCTCGCCGTCGAGGTAGATATCGGCGGTGCCGCCCGATGCTAGATAGGTTCCTCCGAGGATCACGCCCGTGCCCTCGAACCCAATCGAGGCCTCGGCTCCCTCGGTGCCCGTACTTCGTCCTCCCCAACGCCCAGGTTCCCAGTCACCCGTGAAAGTCCAGCGCGGGTCATCGACAGTGATCCTCTCTACCGGATCACCGTAGTCGTCCCACAGTTCGAGTTGTACGGGTACCGGCGTCTGGGTCGGCACCATGACGCTGTCTCCCTCAACGCGTCCTCCATTGCGTTCAACCAGAGCGATGGCCCGGTCCATGGTGCTGGCGACGATTGTGTTGAAGGTGTAATCGGTGTAGGAGAACTTCTCGTCGGCGATGGCATCGATACCACTCTTGAACTCATCGGGAATGCCGCTGTAGCCCAGGACCACTCCGAGGACCCCGGCGGCGCTGGCCGGGTTGCAGTCGGAATCCTGGCCGGCGCGCGTGGCGATCGCCATGGTGTCATAGAAGTCGCCGGCGCCGTACAGCAGACCGAGTGCGACGTAGGCACCGTTGATCTTGGCGTCGATGTTGAACGGGTGTAACGCGCCGGCGGGACACGGTTCACGAGCATTCCACTTCTCGTCGATCAAATGCCACACCGCAGTCCAGTCGTCCGTGTGCTGTTGCGACCATTCTAGCACATCGCTGATGAGCTGGGCGTACGGACTCACCGGCGGCAATGTCGCCAGGCCAGCCTCGACTATCCTGCGGGGATCGCTCTCGAAGAACGCCGCCGAATACATGCCGCTCACGAACACGCCACCGAGGATTCCGTCACCGTAGTTCATGACCCGGCCGGCGCGGAGACAGATGTCATTGGAGGCCTGGGGCATCCCCGGAGTCATCAGTCCGATGAAGTCCGCCTCGATCTGGAAGTCGATGTCGTTGGCGTGTGAGTTGTATTGCGGTGTGCCACTGAGCGTGGCCGGCACGCCCCGTCTCAAGGCTCGGCGCGCGGCCAGGTTGGCGTGCCATAGACGATACTCGGCGTCCCGGAACATGGCCCCGAAGTCGTCGGTGGTGGCGTCGAGGCCCTTCTCGTCCAGCACGGCCGCGAAAGTCATATCCACGTACAGGTCGTCTTGGTTGAGCGTGCTGGCCACCATCTCCGGCCGCCACTCGGGGAGTTCCTCCTCGGGGATGATCCCATCCAGGTAGCGGAACTCGGTGGGCTCGCCGAAGCTGACTCCGATCATCTGGCCGGCCCAGCCTCCGCGGATCTTGTCTTCCAGAACCGACAATTGCTCGGTTTGGTACGTGACGCTGTCCTGTGCACAGGCCGCCACGCCGACTACCACGGTGACAGCGAGTGTTGTTGCGCGTGAAAGGCGCGATGTCATATTCCCCTCCTGTCTTGGTCCGGGGATCGTTCGTCTACTGCGTCAGCATGACAAAGATGGCTCACCGTTTCGGGACCGCTAGGGTTGGTCGGGCGGTGGACAGACCCAATGCGGAGAGGCATACTTGCCAGGCGGCAAAGGAAACGCTATCGAGATTGGACAACTGGCAAGGAGAACCCAGTGAGGAAATACCTCTTCTTGAGCTTCGGATTTGAAAAACCAACCCCAGAGATCATGGACGCCTGGGGAAAATGGTTTGAATCGATTTCCGACAGAATCGTTGATCAGGGTGGTCTTTGGAGCGGTGGCCGTGAAATCACCGAGAACGGCACCAACGAGTTGCCCTTTGGAAAGGACTCGATCACTGGTTTCATCATCTTCAACGCCGAGAACCTTGATGAGGCGGAAAAGATCACCCAAGACTGCCCTATCGTCTCGAGTAACCGCGTCTACGAAATCATGCCGAAGTAGGAACCGCACCTGTCTACTGAATCGGGGCAAGTCCAGATGACCACCCGGGTATGAACCTGCGACCACGTGGAGCCTGACATGAGTACGCGCAGAGTTCTCTTCGTATTGACTATAGGATCAATAATGATGGGTGCCTGTTCAAGAGATTCGGAACCGCCCACCACCGACAAGATCAGAATTCTGCTGGATACCGACGCCAACAACGAACTGGACGATCAACACGCAATTGCCTACATGCTTCTGAACGGCGGGGTCTTTGAGGTCGAGGGTCTCACTGTGAACCGCACCAGCAGTGGCGGCGGTATCGACGAACATGCCGAAGAAGCGGAACGTATCGTAAAGCTCTGTACGCTCTTCCCAGAACTCGAGGTACACAAAGGTGCATCGGGCTCATTCGAAGAGGTCCAGGATCATATTGATGTCCCGGATTTCGATGGCGTCGATGCCGTGCGGCACATCATAGCCCGGGCGAATATCACATCCGATCGCAAGCTGGTGCTCGTGCCGGTGGGCAAACTGACCAACATCGCTCTGGCACTCAAGAAAGATCCCAGCATCGCCGAACGGGTACGGATCGTTTGGCTGGGCTCCAACTACCCGGAGCCGGGCGAATACAACCAGATCAACGATGAACCCGCGCTGAACTACATTCTGGACAGCGAGGTCGATTTCGAGATCGCGCTGGTTCGTTATGGTGAACCGTCTGGGACCGACGCCGTAAAGGTCACGCCGGAAGAAATCGGCCGGAACATGCCGGGAAGAGGACCCACGGCGGAAGCTCCTGTGACCGGCAGGCACGGCGGTACATTCACGAACTTTGGTGATTACTCGATCAACTTGTTCGAGCACATCGATCTCTACGGCGATCCGCCTTCGCGGGCCCTGTTTGATATGGCAGCCGTTGCCATCGTCAAGAATCCCGCTTGGGCAACGCCGCGCACCATCCCTGCGCCCTTGTTACAGGATAGCGAATGGACGGAACGTCCCAACAATGAACGCGAGATCATCTTGTGGGAAAACTTCGACCGCACGGCCATCATTGCGGATTTCTTTACTACGATGAATAACTATACGGTGACGGAAGTAGCTCGTTGACGAAACCACGAGGCGGAAGCGAGTGGTTGCGACCATAGTCGAAAGGAGCACAAGTCATGAGTGAACGCAAGAATAAGAAGCGCAAGAAGAGCGCCGACCTTTCACGGCGGGACTTTCTAGCCACGACCGGCACGGCGGCCGCCGCATTTACGATTGTTCCGCGCCACGTGTTGGGTGGGCCCGGTTACCAAGCTCCCAGTGATATGGTCAATGTTGCCGGGATAGGCGTGGGAGCAAGAGGTGCTCAGGACATTGCAGGTTTTGCCGATCCTGATGTGCCGATCGAACGGCCGCAGCGCAGCGCTACGGGCCAACCGCTATCTCCGGAGGAGATCGCCGAGATGGAGGCCAGGCGAGCTGAGTGGGCTCGCCGTCGGGCCGAGATGCAGCAGCGCCGAGGCGAGCAACAGCAACAGCCGCAGCCTCAAGAGGAAGAGGAACCCAGGAAGCTCGCCAACATCTACGCCCTGTGCGACGTAGATACGGGGTTTGCAGGTCACGTCTTCAAGGGCTATCCCAAGGCAAAGGTATATCAAGACTTTCGCAAGATGCTGGACAACGAGAGCGAGATCGATGCGGTCATGATCGGCACTCCGGATCATACGCACGCTGTTATTGCCGCATACGCCATGCGAATGGGGAAACACGTATACGTCGAAAAACCCCTGTGCAAGACGGTATACGAATGCCGCAGGCTCGCTGAGATCGCCAAAGAAACGAACGTCGTGACCCAGATGGGCAATCAGGGACACGCCACTGAGGGTAGTCGACAAACTGCTGAATGGATTCAGTCGGGTGCGATCGGTCCCGTTCGAGAGGTCAATCTATCGACGAACCGACCGATCTGGCCGCAAGGCGACATTCCGCGGCCCGAAGCTGTGCCTGTACCCGATGGGCTGGATTGGGATGTTTGGCTAGGGCCCGCCCCGGAGAAGCCGTAAACTGGCGTGGTCTATGGGACTATGGCACCGGCGCCATGGGCGATATGGGTGCCCACATACTCGATGCGGCAGTCTGGGCGCTCAAGCTCGGCCTGCCAACCAAGATCCAGGCATCATCCAGCAGATACAACCAAGAATTCATGCCGCTTGCGGAGATGCTCACTTATGAGTTTGCGGCACGCGGTGACATGCCGCCGGTGAAGCTCACATGGGTCGATGGCGGACTCAGATCTCCCCGCCCGGCGGACTTGGAGCCGGGACGCCCAGTAGAGGATGCG
>JBDGZZ010000224.1:0-6974 GCA_039588335.1 Gemmatimonadota bacterium
CCTAGCGTACCTGGTGCCAAGCACCGGAGAGTTCAAACGTTATGAGCTGTCCGAGGGGGCACATCCGCACAATTTGATAATCGATGCGGAAGGATACGTCTGGTATGCTGGCAACCGGGACAGCCACATTGGCAAATTGGATCCGCAGACCGGTGACACCCAGAAGTTCCCGATGCCTGATCCTGATGTACGCGATCCACACACCTTGGTGTTTGACGGCCGCGGACACATCTGGTTCACGGCCCAGCAAAGCAACGCGGTGGGACGTCTCACCATGGCCACCGGTGAGATCGAGCTGATCGCAGTCCCAACGCCTGGGGCCCGGCCCTATGGAATCAAGATCGACTCTGACGCACGGCCGTGGATAGTGCTGTTCGGTGCCAACAAGATCGCGACTGTAGATCCAAGCACCTTTGCGCTCGAGGAGATCACGCTGCCGCGGGAGGAGACGAGGCCACGGCGCATTGCGATCACCTCCGACGACAAGATCTGGTACGTGGACTACGCACAAGGCTATCTGGGACGTTTGGACCCCGAGACCAGCCAGGTGGAAGAGTGGCCCACACCGGGTGGACGAGAGTCTCGGCCATATGCCATGGACGTGGACGACAAGGATCGGCTGTGGTTCGTGGAGTCCGTTCGCGGGCAACCGAGCGAGTTCGTCGGGTTCGACTCTGAGAGTCTCGAGTTCTTCAGCTCGACGCAGATCGAGAGCGGCGGCTTGACGGTACGACACATGGTGTTTCACGCGCCAACCAGGGAGATCTGGTTTGGGACCGATGCCAACACTATTGGGCGGGCCAGTATTCCCTGAGGCCGTTTTACTCCTGAGGGTATTCGGCGATTGAAGCCTCCATATGTGGGGGCACTGATTGTCGCGGTTGCCTCATCTGGAGGCAGACACGCCGAGGGCCCGCCGGCAGGGCACACGGGTGGATTTGGCGAACCGACCTGCCGACGGTGCCACTCGGACAATTCTCTGAATGATGTTACTGGCTCGTTAACACTCGACGGCATTCCTGCTAGCTACGAGCCGAACAGGCAGTATCGAATAGGTGTAACGCTCCGGAGCCCGGGCATGCGGCGAGCCGGTTTCCAACTCTCAACTCGTTTCACCACCGAAGCTTCGGCCGGAACGCAAGCAGGCGTGTTGCGCTCCGTCGATGGAAGCGTGGAAGTCATCGAGTCCAAACAGCACCTGGTCCAATACGCGCAGCACACCCGAGCCGGTGCATTTACTGAGACGCCCGGCGTCGCACGCTGGTCGATTATCTGGACCGCGCCTTCAACGGGTGGAACCTCGGTAGTCTTTCACGTGGCTGCGAACGCAACAAACGATGACGACTCGGAGTTCGGAGATTTCATTTACACTCGAGGACGCGTGAGCGAGTATGGCGGCTTCTAGGGTCTGGCGGCGGCCAACGTAGCTGCAGTTTTCGTGAGACCCCCGGGCTCGCGCCCGAGGTTGGCCTCTTCCGCTCCCCGCTCCCCGCTCCCTGCTCCCCGATCACTCTCTCCGCAACGCCACCATCGGATCGATCTTCGTCGCCCGCCGCGCCGGTATGTAGCCAGCGACTACGGCCACCGCACTTAACACCACCGCAACACCTCCGAAGACAACGGGATCGGTAACCGTCACCTCGAACAACAACGACTGCATGAACCGGCTGAGGCCGAACGCTCCCGCCAATCCGGCAGCCATGCCGAAGCCGGCGACCAACGCAGCCTGGCCCACCACGATGCCGCGCACCTGTGCAGCTCGCGCACCCAACGCTATGCGAATACCGATCTCGTGCACACGCTGGTTGACCGAATAGGATAGGACGCCATAGATACCGACCGCAGCGAGTGACAGCGCAACGCCGGCAAAGACGGCCATGAGGATGAGCACGAATTTGTCTTTTGCCACTTGTCTTCCGAGTATGTCGGTCATGGTACGTGGTTGGTACAGCACCAGTGCACCGTCGGTAGATGCCAACTCGCGACGCGCCATGTCGAGGAAGTCCCGCACCGGAGCGGATGTCTTGACGACGTAGGTCAGCGCCCAATTGCGGTTCGTGCCGTATTGTGAATGCGTGAGATAAACACGAGGTCCAAACTCACCACGTGCTTCGTGAGCGACATCGTTGACTACGCCTATCACGGTGAACTGATCTGATCCCCCAAAGCCAAACGACTCGCCGATTGGGCTCTCCTCACCGTAGACCCGCGTCGCAAGTGTTTCATTGATCAGGGCGACGCTGTCCGTATGCAGCTGGTCCGTGGGATCGAATGTGCGGCCATGAAGAACGTCGATGCCAAGCGCCTCGAAGTAATCGCCCTCGACAGTTCGGATTTGCGCTTGCATCCATTGACGCTCACCCGTTTCGTCTACCCAGCCGTAGCCCCAACTGTGGTACATGCCGCTAGCGGGAAGCCATGATGCCGCTCCGACGCTCGCGACACGGGGGAGTGCACGCAAGCGGTCTTGAAATGCCAGGTGGAACTGAATGCGGTCTTCGCCCGTGGGATACCGCACTGTGGGTAGATGAACCTCGAACGTGGCAACGTTCTCGGTCTCGAAACCGAGATCGAGTTGCCGCAGCGATAGAAAGCTCTTGATCAGCAGTCCTGCTCCGATCAAGAGCACTAACGCCAACGACACTTGAGCCGCCACCAGCAAGCTCCGGACGTTGCGGCTGCGTTTCGTACCCGAGTTGCCGCGGGTGCCGTCACGGAGCGACTCGTTTGGCGCGACATGAACCGCGTGTATCGCCGGTGCTGCACCAAACAACAGCCCTGTGATCACCGTGGCGGCAATGGCAAAGCCGAGCAGCGTTGGGTCGAAAGAGACTTCTTCGGCGCGGGCTAGTGATTCGGGGCTGATTGCCAAGAGTGTCTTCACGCCCCAGTAAGCCAGGAAGGATCCGGCCACGCCACCGGCGGTCGCCACGACAACACTCTCGGTCAGCAACTGTGCCACGAGCCGAGCGCGTCCCGAACCGAGTGCGGTTCGTATCGCCATCTCTTTGGTGCGCCCCACACTCCGGGCCAGCGACAGATTGGCAACGTTGACGCAGGCGATGAGCAGAACGAGACCGGCAGCGCCCCACAGTACGTACAGGGTGGTACTCGTGCTTCCCACTACATCTTCGAAGAGCGGAACCAGTACCACGTGCTGTTGGTCGTAAGAACCGGGGAACTCCTCGGCGAGTTGTCCCTGCACGGCGTCGGCCTGTGCCTGTGCTTGTGCGACAGTTATTCCTGGCGCCATCCGGGCGATACCGGTGAGGTAGTGGTTACCGCGTGTATTTCTATTTCCATCTTGCAGGTCCTGCGGTACCCACAGATCTACGTCACCGCCAATCACATCGAGGAAGCTGGGTCGCATCACTCCGATCACGGTGTGCGCGGCACCGTCGAGTGTGATCGTCTTGCCGAGTACGTCGGGATCTTCGTTGGTGTTGCTGCGCCAGAGTCGGTGGCTCAGGATGGCGAGGCGTGCGTCGTTGCTTTCTTCCTCGCGTGTGAATGTTCGCCCGAACATGGGGGACACGCGATAGGTCTCGAAGTAGCCGGAACTCACGGGCAGCGCTGTGACTCGTTGCGGATTGCCGTCGCCTGTCAGATCTCTCCCAGTCTCGCGATAGGTGTACATGACTCCGGCATTCTCGAATCCTGCAACACCGTCGCGGAGCCGAGGAAAGTCGAACCCGCTCAAGTAATTGTGTGAAAAATCGGGGGACCCGTCCCACGAGTTGTAGATCCGTACCAACCGATCCGACTCCGGATATGGCAGCGGATTGAGGATGACGCTGTTGAGCACGCTGAACACTGCAGTATTGGCACCGATGCCGAGTGCCAGTGTGAGAACTGCAACCGCGAGAAAGCCTGGCTGCTTGCTCAGTGTACGTAGCGCCTGACGCAAGTCGGCAGCAAATGTCTTGATCATCGGTTCTTTCCGTATCTTGGTGCGAGATGGGCGACGGGCTCGTCTGCGGCGTATGATCTGGTGACGCTCGGCGACTGCCGAGCTGACGAAGTTCATTGATGTGTAGAGGGTGAGCTTCACGACGCGTGCGGCTCGCCTTTGCAGCGAAACCGCGGGGGCGTCCAACAGCGCGTCGCGGCGATCGAGAAACGTCGCCATCATCTCGGCGCCGAATCGATTGCGGAATGGGTGGGGGAAAAGACGCATGAGTGTGGCAGTGATTCGCCCACTCAGGCCGAGACCGCGGACGTTGCGGCGTTTCATCACCCGTGCAACAGCTCGGCCGCTTGGGGCGACTCTAGTAACGCATGCATCCGGGTCGCTTCTGCCCGCGCCACCGCCATGCCCAATTCGGTGGCTTGATAGAACCGCCGTCTGCGGGCATCGGTGGGAGTCTGGGGTGGAGGTCCAACCTCCTCGATCAATCCGGTCTCGAGCATCCTACTGACGATGCGATACAGCGATCCGATCTCGAGCGGCGGTTCTGACGGGAACAGCTGTTCCCCGGCCTGAACGATGCCGTATCCATGGCGCGGGTCTGTCTGGAGCAGCAACAGGACCTGAAAGTCCAGCGGGCTCATCGGCAGGAAGTCGTTGATTTGATTGCGGTTATGAGACATCAGCACTCCTGGAGCCGGTGTGATATCTGTTGTCTACAGGTATTGGATGCGACAACGGAGGAAAACGTTGGAAGGGGGCGTTGAAGGCCCTGTCCGGGTCAGGGTGTGACGCCATATCTTAGCCGCATGAAACCACTCCAATTTCCTGCGCTCGTGCTCGCGCTCTGCGCGCTACCGTCCTTGGTCGTGGCCCAGGGCACGTATCCGGCTGCCCGACACGGCGGCAACTACATGCACAATTACTACCTGCCACCAGGGCCGAGTTCGACGCCGTGGGCGCCGGCCTGGGCGCCCGATGGCGAATCGATTGCCGTGTCGATGGCAGGGTCGATCTGGCTGGTGAACCCGGCTGACGGATCGGCTCGAGAGGTCACTGCCGGCGATCGCTACCACTCGTTGCCGGCCTGGTCGCCGGATGGACGCTGGATAGCCTACACAGCCGATGAGTCCAATCGCACTATCGACTTGGCCATAGTCAACATCGCCACCGGTGAGACTCATCTCCTCACCGATGACGAATTCGTGTACGTCGATCCGGTGTTCTCGCCGGACGGAAGCAAGCTCGCCTACGTGTCCACGCAGCCCAACGGCTACTTCAACGTGTATGTGCGTCCGATTCGTGATGGGCAGTGGGCCGGTGAGCCCGTTGCCATTACGAGCGATAACAACTACGGACGGAGCCGCTTGTACTTTGGCCCCTGGGACATGCACCTGACTCCGGCGTGGATGCCGGATGGTGAAGAACTGCTCATCCTGTCCAATCGGGATCAGCCGTTGGGGTCCGGCGATGTACTGCGCGTTCCGGTTCGCGAGCAGGGGATCGAGGCAGCAGTCAGTGTACTGCACGAACAGACCCTGTATCGTACGCGGCCCGACGTCTCGATTGATGGCAAGCGCTTCATCTACAGTTCCACCACCGCCACGGCAGACCAGTTCAACAACCTGTACGTGCAGCCGACCGCGGGTGGTGAGCCGTACAAGATGACGTTCTTCGAACACGACGCCTTCCATCCACGGTGGTCACCTGATGGAGAGTGGATAGCCTACATCTCCAACGAAGGCGGGCTACCGCGCTTGGTGTTAATGGAGACGTACGGTGGAGCGCAGCGCAACGTGGACATCACGTCGCGCACGTGGAAGCGCGGAACTGGCAAGCTGGCCGCGGTGGTTGTGGACGATCGAGGAGAACCAACGGCGGCGCGCATTCACCTCACCGCGTCTGACGGCAAGTTTTATGCACCACACGATGCCTATGCGCGTATTGGTGCGGTGGACGATCACCTGTTTCACGCCGACGATCGCTTCGTCATCGAGTTGCCGGTGGGGCCCGCGCAAATCATCGCAGTAAAGGGATTCGAGTTCTACCCGGAAACGCTCACCGTCAACGTTGCACCCAACGTTTTGGTGTCGCATGTGATCGCGCTCGACCGCCTTACCGACATGTCCGACAACGGGTGGTTCAGCGGCTCCACCCACGTGCACATGAACTACGGCGGCAACCTCCACAACACGCTCGAGAATCTGTTGATGATGTCGGATGCCGAGGATCAGGACATTGTCAACGAGCAAGTGGCGAACAAGGACAACCGTATTCTCGACTATCAGTTCTTTGTCCCCGGCGGGGGTGCGCATCCGGTATCACGGCCCGACAAGCTGCTGGTTGTCGGTCAGGAATACCGGCCACCGTTTTACGGCCATGTGTTCATGCTGGGGCTGCGTGACCATCTGATTTCACCATTTGTGACCGGGTATGAAGGTACGGCGATCGAGAGTCTGTATCCCAGCAATACCGACATGCTGCGGAAGGCCAAGGAGCAGGGGGCGACAACCGGGTACGTTCACCCCTTTTTCGGCAATCGCGATCCGCTTCAGGGTAACCTCGGCGGCGGCAAGGGGTTCATGGTCGATGCCGCACTCGCGGCGGCTGATGCGTTGGAGTGGTCAGGCTCCAATCGCGCGGGCTTCTTTCCGCTATATGCGGCGTGGAGCAACGGCCTCCGCGTGACGGGGGTGGGTGGCGAGGACTCGATCAGCAACTTGCACCGCAGCAAGCTCGTGGGCTCCCTTCGCACGTACGTGTGCACCGCCGGTGGGCAACTCACAGCGCACGGATGGTATGAAGGGCGTGCAATCGATCACGCCATTGTCCAAGATGGAGATCGTGTTCAACGGCGATGTCATCGACGAAGTGATTCCCGAGGGCGACCGGAGGCGTATCGACTATCGTGCGTCGTTGGTCGTGACGGGCAGCGGGTGGATCCATGCGCGGGTGGATGGGAATCCCGAAGAACGGTTTCCGCTCGACGTCGGGTATGCCCAGGCGTTTACGAATCCCGTGTGGATCGTTGCCGGTACGCAGCCCGTCAGGAGCCGCACCGCCGCCG
>JBDGZZ010000225.1:0-6699 GCA_039588335.1 Gemmatimonadota bacterium
TAGAACCAGCCCTCCTTGAGTTTGAAGATGGCGTAGGTCGGCGCGGGAAGTCCGGGAGGCGGTTCCTCAGTTCGACTGAACCACCACATCAGATTCCGAGAAGACTTCGCGCATCTCGTACTACTTCTGCGTCCTCGACCAAGTGCATGAGCTGAACCCCGTACTCGCTGACGCCGAAAGCGACTGCTGCTGCGTGCGCCCGCTTCTGTCGATCCCACCGGGTATCAGACAGCGGGGGAGAGGGGCACCCCAAAACGTGACGGCAACGTCCTCGGCACCACGGACATGGCAGGTCAGGACGATCCGGGTTCATCACGGTGTGGTCCTTGCGATGGCGTCATCACGCCAGCCTTCCCAGAATTTCACGTACCCAGGGAGACTTTCGGCAAAGGCTTGCCACTCGGGTCCGGGTCCTCGAGTGATCGACGGCTGCAAGGAATCCATCCGCTGTTCGAGCTTGCGCTTCGTTTCTTGCTTGGTGGCCAGGCACCACCCTATCCACGCCTGGCGGTACGCTTCCTTTGCCTCGTCCTTCGTCATGCTTTTCCTGTTGAGCCCAAGCCGCCTTCGCCTCGTTTGGTTTCGGAGAGCTCGTCGACAACTTGTACGGAGACTCGAGGAACTGCTGCGATCACCATCTGAGCGATACGCGTGCCGGGTTCGAGGAGGTACGTCGTGGAGCTGGTGTTGAGCAGTCCGACCTTTACCTCACCTCGGTAGTCGCTGTCGATGGTTCCGGGACTGTTGACCACGGTGACGCCTTCCTTGATGGCCAGCCCAGACCTCGGACGGATTTGAGCCTCGTAGCCGGGGTCCATCTCCATCTTGAAGCCGGTGTTGATGATCTTCCTTTCCATCGGGGGGATGCCGACCTTTCCGTTCGGGAGATAGGCACGGATGTCCATGCCGGCGGCGTCGTCGGACTTGCGCTCGGGGAGCTCCACGTCGTCATGGAGTTTCAAAAACTTGACCGTGGTGGACAGGGGATGGCGTGGCATAGGCGGACTCTACCGGTTCTACCCCTTAAATGCCGAAGCCCCCGTCAGGGACGGAGGCTTTCGTGAAAAGGGGTCAACCCCTATCGCAAGGGGGTGGGGTGTAGACCGGGCCGAAGAACCGGATCTTGTGGTTCTTCCCCTCGGATGCGAGCGCGCTCATTGGCGATGGCCCGGACGGCCTCGTCGCACCCGGCCTTGAACTGGGCAGCGAGCAAGATTTCCTCGGGTTCGAGATAGCCACTCATTTCGAGGATTTTGGCCACGCGATCAAAATCGTCGAACTCTCCACGGACAAACTTTCCGCACTCCAGATCGTCAGGACACGCTTCATCGAAAGGATCGATGTGGTCGCCGTAGTCCTCACCCTCTTCTGGTGGGAGGGAGAACTGGTTACGCCAGCCATTCCCTGTCTGCCCGGATTTGAAGAAAGTCTTGCAGTTGTAGTCGTAGTGCATCTCGGCGCACTTGTGGACGACGCGCAACTCGGCAGCCGTAAACCGGATGGAGACGGAGATTTCGTAACGGAACTCGGGTGTGGGGTCTAGCTTCATGACACACCCCCTGCCAGACGCAGGATGGCACCCATGACCAGCTCAGGGTCTTCGGCCCACTCGTTGTTGTACCAAGACTGGATGCACTTGTTGTTGGCATCGAGGACGTGGGCATCCTCGCCCGCGTTGCGTCGGTTGCCGAAAGACAGGATGCGCATCCCGTTGTCGAGAACGAGCAACGTGTAGCGGTCGGTGACGGTGGTGGCATCGGGAAGCCCGTGCCACGTATCCGTCTCATCGTTGTAGGTGATTCCGGGGACAGGGCTCATCGCGCACCCCCGAAGCAGGGGTTGTCCCACTCTCGAGCGCCACAGTGACGGGCCTCAAGTTCATCGAGGTAGTCCCAGTAGGCTTCATCGGCTTCGAGATGGGCTAGCTGCTCGCGTTCGGCATCGGTGCGAGGCTCGGTGGGTGGGTTCTGTGTATTGTGCATGTCACTAAGGTAAACACTATCACACGCGTGTCATTCCCACTCGACGAGCTTTTTCTCGAAAAGGGTTCGGGATCAGCGCAAACCGCGCCAGCGCCCTTCGCGTAGAAGATTTGAGGGTGAAGTTCGGGTGAACTTGAAAAGGATCATCAGCGGTGGCCAGACAGGGGTTGATCGGGGCGGATTGGATGCAGCCATGAGCTCCGGGCTCGAACACGGGGGCACCTGCCCAGCCGGCCGGAGGGCAGAAGACGGCTCCATCCCAGCTCGCTACGTCATGGAGGAGCACTCGAGCTACGGCTATCCGCCCCGGACGGCCAAGAACGTGGCTGACGCCGATGGCACCTTGATCCTGACGCTGGGGAAGCATGTCACGGCTGGGACCAGGCTGACCGCTAACTTAGCAGCAGCGTCCGGTAAACCGTGGTTGGCCATCAACATGCAGAGTCCACAGGCTGTGGATAAAGCTGTGGACTGGTTGCGCGATCTTGATCTCGAAGTCCTCAACGTCGCCGGACCTCGGGAGACAAAGTTTCGTGGAATCCAGCGAACGACGGCGGCCTATCTGCGTACAGTGATCGACCGCCTTCGTGAAAAGTGAACATGCACTTCCAAGTGTCCGTTCGACAATTCAATCGGCGTACAACATCAGCCGGGGCTCACCACCTCTGGTTTCCACCAAACAGCAAAGAATCTCGAGAGAGCAGAGGAGCACATGAGCGACGAAAACCTGTCCGATGTCCTGGATGACAAGGCCGACTACCTGGCCTACAAGAAAAAGAAGACCATCGAAAAACTTGGCGAACGCACCCATCTGACGATGGCAAAGATCGCCAAGTTGGTTGCCCACGAGGAGCACGGCTCCATCGTCGGTGACATCACCCTTCAAGAACTGATCGACGCGGCCCTTCCAGGCGCCGTGGCAGCAGCTCTCGAGGAGATGGGCGCCGACGCCCCAGCTCCCCCAGCAGCAGCCCCCGCGTCACGTCCAGCAGCGAAGAAGGCGGCCAAGAAGAAAGCCTCGAAGAAGGCGACGGCGGCGAAGAAGAAACCTGCAGCCAAGAAGAAGGCCGCAGCGAAGAAGCCGTCAGCCAAAGCCGCGACTGGGAAGAAGGCCGACTACGGTAAGAAGAAGCCCCGCTTGAAGCGAGAGCAGGGCTACAAGGAGATCCTCGCCGCACTCAAAGCCGCCGGTGAACCCTGTGGTCGTGGGGATCTCGAAGAAGCCACCGGATACACAGGCGTCCAGGTCCGCACGTTCTGCAAGGAGCTGGCAGCAATGACACCACCCAAGGTCAAGATCTTGGGCAAGGGCGGTCGCTCGACGAAGTACGAGCTCGCCTAACTGAGAAGAGAGAGCCGGAGTGAAGCCGGGCTCGGGTCGTTGGACTCGAGCCCGGTTTTTTCGTTCCGGCTAGTCGTCCATCGACATGGACTTGAGAGTGACGCGCACGGCGTCCTTGTCCACCTTCACCGCGCCCTTCGCCGGCACGCGAGGCAGCTTGGCGATCACTTCGTCCTTGAGGCGCTTTTCCATGTCCTTCACCCCGGTGTCGGCAAGCAACGCTTTGGTTGCGTCGGTTCCCATGTCGAGGGCTTGGGTCATCACGTCCTTGAGGATGTCCAGGGCTTCCTCGCGCTGGAGCCCCATCCGCTTGAGCAGGAGAGCGCAAGTCGGAAGCAGCGGGATGCTGGAAGTCGGAGCGCGATCGGTGTCATGGCCGACTCGCATCTCGTCGACTTCGATGTGAACGTCCAGCTTGATGTTGCGGTAGACGCCGGGGTTGGTTTCGTCTCGGGCGACCGTCGCATCCACGCCTTTCTTGGCGGCTTGAAGGATGGCGAGGGCGAACGTGGGATCGATGGTTGCTGTGCTCATGGTCTTTTCCTTTTCCGTGGCCCTGTGGGCTCGGGGGTTGGTTTCATTTCTTCTACCCCTCGCGTCATGGAGTGCGATCCCCGGAACGTGAAAAGGGAGTGCGTCATTGACGCACTCCCTTGGAAGTGGAGATGGTGGGCCGTCCTGGGCTACCAGAGATCGGCGGGGTCGCCGTCGAACGCCTCCCCGTCTACGGTGCCGTGCCAGAGGGCCTCGGCCAAACGATCCTCCCGCTGTTGGGCTTCGGCCTCAGCTTCGGCCTGACGCTGGGCTTGCTCGCGCTCAGCGTCGGTTGGAGGGGCAGGCTGTGATTTGGGTTGGCTTGGGGTGCTCATGGTCTTACCTCAGAACAAACAAGGGAGTGACCCAGACGGAACGCTGGTGATTGGAGATGTCGCCATTATCGTGAAGGGCGGTCACGAAGCCGTCCCACGCGAAGTGACGAGCGGGGATGCTGTCGCCCAGATGGGGGAGCACTTCGCGCTTGAACTTCTTGATTGCGTTTGGTTTGGTCATTGCACCCCGAAAGCCCCGACCCTTGCGGGTACGGGGCTGGGCTGGGAGCCGTGGGGCCTATGAGGCCGCGACGGCCTCGGGGCGGTGATCCTCTTTGGCGAGGACGGTGACCTCACCCTCGGGGACGGAGACGCCGCCCCACTTGAAACCGCGAACCTCATCCTTGATGCGCTTGAGGGTTGCCTTGACCGCATCTTGCATACGCTTTTTCATGCTGTCGTCGGCAGCTTCGGCCATGCGGATGACCTGCTCCAGATCGATGCCAACCTTGCCCGCCGCTTCACGCTCGGTGTTGAGCATCTCCAGCGTGGCTGCAAACAGCTTCCACGGCTCGGCGCTCTGAGCCTTGACGGCATCGGGGGAGGACTTCGCCACCTTTACGGTGCCGGTCGCACGAAGGACGACGGTTTGATCGACCTCGAACTCCGCACCAATTTGGCCGAGTTCTTCTCGGCGGCCGGCGACGGCATCCTTCGCCATCTTGGCGAGGACTTTGAGGGTGGGCAGGGGGAGAGTGGAAAGTGGATTGCTCATGCTGTGTGGTGTCTTTCTGGCCGGTCCCTCCGGCCTCGCTTGGTACTACTGAACTGGGGTGATAATCATTCCCGCCTTTCGATCTTTTTCTCGAAAAAGATTTCTCGAAAAGAATGGGCTTCGACCCCTTGTTTCCTATCACGCCGACCCCATAGTGAAAGGGAGCGAGAGACACCATGACCGAGCTATTCACCGCCCTCACTGTTTTCCTTCCCCTCTTGACCACGTTCGCGGCTGCGGCACACAGCCCCCGCGATGCGCAGGGCACCCCGGTTACTCGGGGACGACGCTCCTTCACGGGCGATCTCCGTAGCCTCCTTCACCTCGGCGCCTACTAAGGCCCGGCCCCGGTTAGGGGCACAGTGGAGGGCACGAGGCCAGCCGGTGCCGGCTGGTTCCAAGCAAACGGGTTCAAGCCCCGTCTCAGGCCCTCCCCTCTGAAACTAACCGAAACTTTCTCACCTTGACCACTTGACCCGGTATCACACCGACCCCATAATAGAATCACTGGGAAGGGGACAGCCCTAAAGACCCCCCCGCGGAGAGCGGACTCTCTACCAAAACAGACACGAGACCCAAAATGAAGTAACCCACGCGATTCCCCCGGCTCAACCAGTTTGTCGGGAAGGAGAGACGCACAGAGAACTGGTCCCAGGGACGCCGACGACCCTGGGAAGGATAAGGCCCTCCGGGGCCTCGTCGGAAACATGGGATTGTAGCTCAGCAGGGAGAGCACCGGCTTCGCACCCCGGAGGTCACGAGTTCGATTCTCGTCTGTTCCACTACGGTTCTTGCCAGACTGGCTGGCACATCTGATACGGCTGAGATAGTTAGGGCAGGGATGCCCGAAGCAAGCAGAGTAGCCCTCTGCGAAGCCTAAGCCTGGGGTAGCCCCCAACTCAGCCGCTTCTAACCCGCGCAAAGTACACGCACGGGGACAGGTGTGGGGTTCGATGCCCCGAAGGACCACCCGATCTCCGGCCCCGATCTACCCCTAGATCGGGGCCATCTTTTTTCGATCTAACCCCTTGCGCCCTATCACACCGTTGTTATACTGAATGGGAGCGAGACAGACACATGGCACGCAAAGCACATAAACCCCTCACCATCGCGCCGACCGCGGACGAACTGCTCGCGCAGGATCGCCACACGGCGTGGGAAGTGGCGCAGGAACAGGGACGCAACCGCAACGGTCGCGCCTACCTGGGCCACCGCGTTCACGGAACCTCCAAGACCAAGCAGGGCCGCTCTAAGCGCGCCTGCCGCGGGAAGGTTCGGGACTACTAATGCTCAGCCCCCGCTACATCACCGCCGAGATCCGGCGCATGGGGAAGCAGTACCCCGCTCTGGAGGCGCTGCTACCCACCATGACCGAGCCCCAGCTTCGTGACCTGCTCAACCTGATGCGGGACACGAAGGACGCTGAGAAGCGCCGTATGCAAGGCTCGGCCCGACGCATGGGACTACCCCCGGGGTTCATCCGATGATGGACGTGTTTCGATTCATCCAGATGAACTTCTGGATTCTCCTTGCCATGTGCGGAGTGGTGTTCGCGTTGGGCATTTTCCTGTGGCTGATGGGGACGGCCATGCGCAAGGAAGGCGACGCCCGCCTTCAAGCCATCCGTGACCGTGAGGAAACCGAAGCGCGCACCGCATTCTGGAACCGGATGGGATTCGGGCGGCAAGCGCCCTCTGAGGATTTTCTGTACCCGCCCCTGGCTGACGAAGATTACGACCCCATCGAGGACTACTGATGAACGCGCTAGACATCCCCACCGCTACCCGCGAG
>JBDGZZ010000226.1:0-8507 GCA_039588335.1 Gemmatimonadota bacterium
AGCTCAGCAGGCATACGACGCTCTCGATTTCAGCAATGCTGTCACCTTGGCTAGACAAGCGCTACAACAGCGATTAGGCAGGGACGACCAGATAATCGCGCACGAGCTTCTCGGGTTCGCCTATGGAGCGCTCGATTCGACCAGGCAAGCAGTCGATCATTTCAGGCAACTGATCTTCATCGATCCTGATCGTGAGCCCGATGTCAATATGGTTTCACCCAGGATTACGTCGCTCTACGCTTCGGCTCTCGGACAAGTTCTGGTGGTCAGGCGCTTGCGCGTCGATAGCACATCGTTTGTGGCAGGGCAGGGGAACTTGGATATCCAGTTCCAGCTATCACGACCGGCACGGGCAATTGGCCGGGTGGTCGGGTCGGGCTACGACGCTGTGATCGACACCCAGTTGGTGGCGGGCACCGGGAGGTTCGAGTGGAGAGCTGAGACCGATGCCGGTGAGCCGGTGCCGGCGGGCGACTACCAAGTGATCATCACTGCTGTGGAAGCCGATAACGAGTTTTCAGTTCCTACCGATGTCAGGGTAACCCACGCCCCGGTTGATACGGCTGACATGCTCACATCGCTTCCCGGCTACAGCTACCTGCCCGAGAGCGAAATCCCACCGCGTGACTGGAAGCCGCTCGGTATCTCAGTGCTCTACGCGGGACTAGCGTCGGGTGCTGCGATCGCCCTCGAGAGCAACGCGCTAGGCGAGTCGGAGCGAGAAGTGTTGGGAGTCAGCGTATTGGCGGTCGTAACCGGTTTCATCATGAGTGTGAAGAAACCGGATCCGAGGCCGGTTCAGGCCAATATCAGGTATAACGAGTTGCTAAGGGAGAACCTGGCTCAGCGTAACGAGGAGATTGCACGTGACAACGCCGGCCGGCGTCGTCAGACAAGGCTCACAATAGTCCAGATTGCGGCGGGTGGGCAATGATGCGCCATGGCGTTTATGCTAGCATCTTGATGCTCATTCTGGTTGGGCCACTGACTGCACAGAAGACTCTCCGCGTTGGCGTACACAGTGTAGGGATGACCTATACTGAAGTCAGCGAGTCGAGCAGGTCGCAAGGTGTGGGTGGTGCAGCTACGCTGGCAATCCGTTGGCGCCGGTTCGGACTGGAGGGCCTAGCGATCAAGACGCACCTCGTGCCAGATAACGACGAGCTGGAACCGTATGATTTCGTGCAGTGGGACGTGCGGTTCAACTATTGGATCGCCCCCATATTTGCTATCGAAATCGGGGGTGAGTGGTGGGGCATCGATCCTGAGTTCGCGGCCCAAGAAGTCGGGACGGGGCGCGTCGGTTTCGTGTCGCAATACGTCCTGGCCCGGATATCGGAGATCTGGGTTCGAGGAGCATATCTCGTCAATCCGAGGTTCAGCGGGGGAGGCGAAGCCGGGCTGGCAGTCGAGCTTGGGCTTGGCGTTGCTGTGGGTACCTCTAACGGGCTGTTTCGAGTCCAGGCCGAGTCCGACTTCCAGAGGATCGACCGCGAGGTCAACGGCATCGATGTGCCGATTCAACTCACGCAGGCCAGACTGGGGGTTGTGTTTGGATTCTAAGTAGAGAATGAGCACCCTTCAGACCCGCAGTTTCCCGTGCTTGCCACCGTACGAAACCATTTCGCTGTTTCACCCGTCTAATCATGTGTACGCCACCTGAGGGGTAACCCCGATGAACATGAAGCTGTATGCCTTCCCGTTGGCTTTGAGTGCGCTGGGAATGGGGATGGGTTGGTCCATGGCGCCGGCAACGGCGGACCAGAGCCACATGGCTCAAGACGACCTATGTCGCGATCAATCGAGTCGGGACCGCGGTTGGTACTGTGAAGTTCGGGAGTTCCGATTCTCTCCAGGTGACGTGAGGGAGGTGGATGCTGGTCCTAATGGTGGGATTCACGTCGCGGGCTGGGAGCGAAACGAGATCCTAGTCGTTGCCAGAGTTCAGGCCTACGCCTGGAGCGACGAAGATGCCAGGGACCTGGTGTCGGAGGTGCAGATCGAAACGCCAGGATCAACGCTGCAATCGGACGGGCCGAGGACTGGCCGCGACGAGTCGTGGTCGGTGAGCTACTGGCTGTCGGTACCACACCGTTCCGATCTAGAGATGAGCACGACAAACGGCGGGATTTCAGTCGACGACGTCACCGGACACCTGAGTTTTCGCACCACGAACGGAGGAGTGACGCTGCGTAACGTCGGAGGAGACGTGAGAGGGCGAACCACCAACGGTGGTGTGAAAGTGGAGCTCAGTGGCACCGAGTGGGACGGGAGTGGTCTCGATGTTCAGACCACCAACGGTGGCGTTCGGGTGGCAATCCCAGAGGGGTACAATGCCGAATTGGTTTCGGGTACGACAAATGGCGGCCTGAGGATTGACTTCCCGATCACGGTAAGCGGTCGAATCGACCGCCGGCTCAGAACCGAGTTGGGGCGTGGGGGCGCCACTATCCGGGCAGTGACCACCAACGGCGGAGTAGTCATCAGCCGCAACTGATCGGTGCTGGGTACGAGATCGAAGGCCGGGGGCTGCGGGCCAGAACGCGGAGTCTTACTCCCTTACATGGTCCCATCCTCGGGACATTTTGGTGCTCTCATCGACCAATTCGAGCAGCCTCTTAGGATCGACCGGCTTCGTCATGGTTCCAACGGCTCCGAGGTCATCTGCTAACGGCAGGTATTCTGGATCGACACCGGAAACGGCGATGATCTTCACGTCCTTGTAGCGCTCGCAAAGCTCTCGGATGGTCTGCAGGCCGCTCTTGACGGGCATTACGAGGTCCACGATGACCACGTCGAACGGCGATTTGCGGTAATAATCCAACCCCTGCTCACCGTTTGCGGCGAACGCCACCTCGTGCTTGGCTGCCTCCAATATCTTTGCGAGAAAGAGCCGAGCCACCTCGTCGTCGTCAATGACAAGCACTCGCGCCATGGACGGATCCTCCTTTCAACCTCGGTCGATGTCTGCCCCATTGTTTACGAATTCAACGCCCCAGGTCAAGTGTGTCGAGTGCCTCTGACCCAGATCCTTAACTGGAGGCATTCAACTCAGCCTCGGCGGCTATGTAGCCGAACGCGGCCCAGCCCTCTCCCTCGAGGATGTTACGGAAGATTTCTACCGCCTCGCTCTGCATCTCATTGTAGTAGTACCAGTTGCCGACACCGTATGCCACGGTAGCGCTCTGCACTGCGTCGGTTTCGGGCGCCAGCAGGTCTCGGGGAGACAGATCGCCCTTGTACATGAGTAGTAGTCGGTGATAGCTCGCGTTCTCAATTATCTCCATATCGGCCGTGATGGACTCGAGCACTGCGGCAGCTTGTTCTAGTCGGTTCAGCCTGCGCAGTGTCATGTACATCCAATGGCTGGTCGCGACCAATCGATCGGGGATGTCCGATCGATTCATGCATTCTACGTACGCGTTGAGAGCGTTCTCGAAGTCACCGCTCAGGTAGTGCGCCAACCCCAAATGGTACCAGATGTTGAACTGTAGAGTGCTTGTCGGAATGCCCGCTGCGTTGGGCTGACCGTCGGGCTCGATTTCGTCTTCCTCTCCTTCGGTCAACTCAGCGGCGCGCTGGAGATCTGCTATAGCGCGGTCCAACATCCTGAGGGTGATGAATCTGTGCCCTCTGTGACGGTACATGCGAGCATCGTTAGGATGCTTGGATATTCCCGCGGTATATATGCGGATGGCCTCGCGGTAGCTGCCCAGGTATGCATTGCGTCGCCCCAGCCAGATGATCACGTCGGGATCATCGGGGTCTTCGTGGAAATCGGCCGCCGCTATTGCGAGGTCGCGGTCCATGCGTTCCTGCGCCTCGGGAGACGGCACCGTTGGATACAACGTGTCTCCTAGGAGGGAAACTGCCTGCGCACCGTTGGGCAGATCCGGTAGATCAATTGCCTCGGTCCCGGCGCATGCCGAGAGCCAGAGTACACCAACCAAGATACTCGTTACTCTCATGACCACTCCTCTCCGCTTCCGCGGCGTGCTTGATCGGCGCACGTGATCTGGTTTCTGTCTTTCCTCAATCCCACTGAACACGGACTGCTCTGCAGAAGATTCCTTGCAACTCTGTCCACCGAGAATGAAAACTGAACCGAGCGCTGGCTGAGGTCCAGGCCGTGCGCGCCACCGGCCGTGCATCCCGGCGAGACGAGACGTGCGGCTCTTCCCATACAAGTGCTCCATCTTATCTTTCCCCGCCATGAAAGACCTAATCAAGAGCTGGTCGGGGCAATCAGTGGTTGTCTCCTTCGATCAGTCGACAGGAACCTGGATGTTCGTGGCAATCCACAACACCACGCTGGGGAGAGCTACCGGTGGTTGCCGGATGCGCGTATATGAAACACCGGAGGAGGGGCTGCTCGACGCTATGCGGTTGGCCGAGGGCATGACGTACAAATGGGCCGCGATCGGGTTCGAGCTAGGTGGCGGCAAATCGGTCATGGCTATACCGGGATCGATGGATCCACCGGTGAGAGCTGACTTGCTCCGCCGGTTCGGCAAGCTTGTCAATTCACTCAACGGCGCCTACGCGTGTGGAGAGGACCTCGGTACTACGCCGGAGGACATGGCGATTATCGGTGAAGAAACGCGGTGGGTACATGGTGCGCGTGCAAATGGTGAGCGTGCGATCGACCCGGGTCCATATACGGCACTAGGTGTTTTCGCCGGTATCCGAGCCGCATTGAAACAGACATTCGGGTCACCCGACGTGTCGGGTAAGACCGTGTTGATCCAGGGCGTGGGCGACGTCGGTGAGCCATTGGCACGGAGGCTGAAGGATGCGGGGGCTGAAATCCTGGTGTGCGACCTGGACGAGGCACTGGCCCGACGGGTCGCGAGCGAGCTGGACGGTGAGGCGGTCGAGCCCCACCTGGCCTATGCTCGGACTTGTGACATCTTCGCACCGTGTGCCGTAGGGGCGAGCCTGAATAGTGAGACTATTCCGCAGCTTCACTGTCGCATCGTCGCAGGATCGGCCAACAACCAACTGGCAGAGCCGGGTGACGCTACGCTTCTCCAGGAGAACGGAATCCTGTACGCTCCGGATTACGTCGTCAATGCCGGCGGGGCCATCGCACTGCCTTCCCTAGATAGCGGTAAGACCGATGAACAGGTGAGGCGTCGCATTGAGAAGATCGAGGACACGCTGGACGAGATCTTCTCGGAGGCCGAAACGCAGGGTGAGTCGCCAGTGTTGGCGGCGAAGCGGCTCGTCGAGCGTGTCTTGGCTGGTAAGGCCCGGGCATAAGAAGAACGCCGGGCGGACACCCGGCGTTCTTACTTTTGTGAGCAGTGTGGTGGGCTAGAATCCCGGCGTCATATTGAACTGGAAGTGCCAGCCCTTGTCCGGCCGCTGGAACGGCTTCACCCAGTCCACTCCCAGAATGAAGTAGCCGAACATATTGAACCGGAGCGAGACACCGGTGCTCCATACCGGTTTCCGGTCGCCACCCAGGAAGAACGCGTCCTCGCTGACCCCAGGTGTCACGAAGCGATAGTCGTCATTTCCCCAGGCCATGCCCCCGTCGACGAAGATTCCCATCTCGAGCGGAAGGAACCCGAAAAACCCGTCACCTACACCCAACACACCAAGCGGTGGGAACCGCAACTCGAGGTTAGCCACAATCATCTTGGAGCCCAGCAGCTGTTCGTAGACGTTGCAGAACCCGAGGCCGCATTCGAGCCCGCTGAACGAATTGAGATTGTATCCGCGGACCAGATTGGGGTATCCTATCGAGAAGGGCTGCAGTCTGGGGTTCTCAGCGTCCTGTCCGTAGCGGCCATAATGCATCACGCGTGCTGCAATCGTGAACGGGCGCTTAGGCATGATATACTTGCGATAGTCCAACAATCCCACGACGAAATCCAATGATCCAAACGTAGGAGCGGCTTCGATTCGGTAACGCTGCCCCAGAATTGGGCTCGCAATCCCGAAGAAGGAGTTGTCGTACACGAGTGCGGCGCTGGCATGGGCCAGGGTCAGCGGATCGTAGACGTCCACGTTGAACTTGTCGCTCGCCACCACCTGTCCCGTTATCAGAGAGATGACGTCTTCCTGGACTTCCCAGTCGTAGGAGATGTTGGTAGCTCCAGCCGACATCTCAACCCGTTGGACTGAACTCAAGGGATATTGCACCAAACCGCTGAGTTCCCGGTATATCTGTCGTTGCCGGATCAGCTGCTCTACCACCAGGGGTTCGCCCGTGTTGCCGTCCTCCGCCGCAAAGGATTGGAAGCCACCGGTACTATACGAGGTCTGTTGGAGAGTTACTCCCCAATTGAGCCGGCGGTTCAAATTGGTATACGCGACCGCCGCTGAGATGTCCTTGACGCCCCCGTTTATCTGGAACATCGTTGCCAGTTTGTGACCGCCCAGCATGTCGCTCCAGAAGAGCGACGCACCGCCACCGATGTACGTGCCGAACCGGTCCACTCCGATGACCAGCGACGGCTGGGATACGTAGTCCAATCCTAGACCGGGCTTGTAGTCTGCATTGACGAAGTTGGTGTCGCGCGGGAGCCCGAAGAACGGGTTCTCTATCAACGCCATCACCTCGTCACCAACGCGGTTTGCCGGAGGCAGGATCCCCGGTTCTACACCCCGATATGACCGGATCACCGGGCCGCCCGCTAACTCTTCGGCCGAGTCGAGTCGGAAAACGTCTATGCCGCCGCGTGATGCCGGCCACACCTGTAAACAGGTTGGTAACCTGATACAGGTTCTGAGTCTGCATGTCCATCCGGTAGACATTCGAGATGCCGTTTTGGTCGCTGATAAAATACAGGCTGTTTCCGTCCGGTGACCACTGAGGATTCGTGTGCATCCCCTCACCAAAAGCTTGCACATCTTGGATCGCACCTGTCCTGGGGTCCATCAGGGCCAGGGTGTATCCACCATGCATCAGGCTCGAAAGCCCCGTCGAGAATCGCTCGGTAACGAACGCGATCCTGGTACCGTCGGGGGACCAGACCGGCTGGATGTCTCCGTACGGGTCGTTGGTGAGGCGTTTGAGGCTGCGTTCTTCGAGATCGTAGGTGTACAGATCGGAGAACCCGCCTACGATCGCTGAAAACACGATCGACTCTCCGTTCGGCGCCCAAGACGGATTGAATATCTCTCCCAGTTCCTTGAAGACGTCTTCCTGGATCGTCCTGCCGTTCTTGGTGTTGATGATTGAAAGTGCAGGCTGTCCCTTCTTTATGGCGGCAAATGCGAACATCGTCCCGGTCTGGTCCCAATCTCCAGCGGAGTGTATGAATTGGAGGCCCTCAAAATGAGGGTCGACCGCGGACTTGATGATCTTCCGCTTCACCTCTCCCGTTCTCGCGTCAGCCATGAACATCTCGATGGCGAAGAGGTCTTTCTCGGAGAGATAGATCACCTCGCTACCGTCAGGGCTCAGTGAGGGCGCTATGTTGTAGCGTCCACTCCCCGTGGCAGCTCCTAGGACTGGTTGGCCGTACGGCCAGCCGTTCGAGTATTGACCTAGTTGCCCGCTGCCCGCCGGCGGCTCGAAACCACCTGGGTTCTCCGTCTGGGCCACCAGCGGCTCCGCCATCTCCCGACTTTCCTCGTACCACCCGCGGATGATGGAATCGGGGTTCATCCTGAGAACCCGTTGCATGGCTGCGCCAGCGCTCGGAGTCGCACGTGCAGCTTTCAGAATCCGCCCGACCACTTCATCCCCCCAACGGCCACCGATATACGCCCACAGGGCCTGGCCGTACTGGTAGGGCTGGCCATCCAGAGCCGGTCCCAGCGGTGCGTCGTTGGCTACCAGAGTCCGCATCCACATTGCCGTCTGAGGATCTTTGTATCCCACTGAGAGGTATTCCGCCATTCCCTCTACGAACCACAGGGGCATCCTAGCGGCCCCCGGGACCCCGGACATCAGTGTCCCGCCACCCTCTCCCGTGATGTCGAACTGGAAGGCGTGCACCAACTCGTGTCCGATTACATGGTCCGTCTCGGCCAGGGGTCCGAGAAACGGCAACACGATCCGCCGCTTCAGTAGCTCCGTGACGCCCTGCGTGGACTCGTCCAACGTGCCGGCAAGAGCGTTGCTCTGCTGGAAGTGCGGATGTGCAGCATAGAGAATCAGAGCCTGACGACCGCTCAGATCGTGGTTCAGGAGACGCGAAAGGCGTGCGTACCAGCGCTCCGCCATGAGCGCTGCCAACTCGACCTCTACTTCGGGGTAGTAGTAGATGTCGAAATGCTCGGTCTTGAGCACTTCGAAATCGAAGTTCTCGTACTGAACCTTGTTGCGGCCGAAGTACTGGCCGTGTGCGCTCGGCGCCACGGCCGTCAGACCAACTCCGGCTAGAACGGCGGTGATCGTCAAGCGGGCCTTGAAACTCATGTCGTCTCCTGAAAGTTGGGCTGCCAGTACGGCGCCACCGGCTGCCTGGTCCCTCGGCTGTCGTATCTCCTAAGACAGATTTCCACCGTCAAATGTTCCTCACCTCGCCTTTCTGCCCCTCATGCCCCTC
>JBDGZZ010000227.1:0-6623 GCA_039588335.1 Gemmatimonadota bacterium
TGAAGGAAGCACACGCCGCCAGGGATGCGGGTGCGGACTACGTGTTCTTAGGCCCGATTTGGCATACGGCTTCCCACGCCGACTGGGAACCGCTCGGGCCGGACGCGATTTCCGAGATCGAAGGAATTCCGGTAATAGCCATCGGCGGCGTAACACCACAGTTGGCAGCCACCGCCATACGGGCCGGCGCATATGGAGTGGCCGCGATCTCCTCGCTCTGGCGTGTGCACGATCCCAATGTAGCCGCAAGGCGCATGCTGCTATCTTTTCAGCTATGAATGAAGAGATGACGGTCGTCGTAAACGGGGAAGAGCGGCAGCTGGATGGTACAGCGAGTGCTCTAGACCTGCTACGATCGCTGGGCTTGGATCCCCGCACGGTTGTAGTCGAGGTGAATCGCAGGATCGTTCGGCGACCCGCGTTGGCCGACACATGGCTCAACGATGGAGACCAGATCGAGCTCGTCCACTTCGTGGGCGGCGGTTGAGTAATTCAGGAGAAACAATCATGACAACGACGGCGACGGATGCTGCCGACACGCTCCTCACCATCGGCGGGAGAGATTTCCGTTCACGATTGATGGTTGGTACGGGCAAGTACCGTGATAACCCGACCATGATCGAAGCCATCGCGGCTTCGGGTGCGGAAATCGTGACCGTTGCGGTGCGGCGAGTCGATCTCGACCGAACCAAGGAAGAAGGCATTCTCCATCACCTCGACCCACAGCGTTTCTTCCTGCTGGCAAACACGGCTGGTTGCTACACGGCAGATGACGCCGTCAGGTACGCGCGCCTGGCACGCGAAGCGGGCTTCAACGAATTCATCAAGCTGGAGGTGATCGGCGACGAAGAAACGCTGCTCCCCGACGTGGCAGGCTTGCTCGAATCAGCGCGGATCTTGGTGGGCGAAGGGTTCAAGGTGATGGCGTACACCAACGACGACTTGGTGACCGCGTTACGCCTGGAGGATGCCGGGTGCGCAGCGGTGATGCCTTTGGCCTCGCCCATCGGCTCCGGACTCGGGCTGACCAACCCCTACAACATCCGCATCATCAAGCGTCGACTCTCCGTTCCGGTGGTGGTCGATGCGGGTGTGGGGACGGCCTCCGACGCCTGCATCACCATGGAACAAGGAGTAGACGGTATTCTCATGAACACTGCCCTGGCCGCAGCGGACAATCCCGTGGCTATGGGTAGGGCGATGATGATGGCCGTTGAAGCGGGTCGGTTGTCGTATCTCGCAGGTCGGATGGCCAAACGGGAAGTCGCCGTCCCGTCCAGCCCGACCAGCGGTATGCTCGAATAGAGTGACCCGGGGCGTACCAGCCCGCGAGGCCGCTCTACATATCTTGCAGCGGGTGCGCGCTGGAGAACGCTTCGACGCAGCTCACGCCGCCGCGGTCGCAGGACTCTCGGATCCGGACAGACGCCTCGCTCACGAGATCGCGGCGGGAGTGCTCCGCAACAGAACCGCTCTCGACGGCGTCCTGCAGCCTTTCGTCAGGAGTGATTGGGATCGAGTGAAACCGGATCTCCAAGACCTACTCAGAATCGGCGCATATCAGATCACCAGACTCGACCGCGTCCCAGAGTACGCCGCTGTGCAAGCAACGGTAGAAGTGGCGAAGCGTGCCGGGGGAACGAAGGGGGCGGGTCTCGTGAACGCCGTCCTGCGAAGGGTGGCTTCCCGAAAACCAGAGTCCGAACCGGCACCCAGCCTCAACCCCGCGGATATGGCAGAGCGGCACTCCCATCCGACGTGGTTGGTCGAGCGGTGGGTGCGACAGTTTGGGCTCGAGCAGACCCTCGAGCTGTTGCAGCACAACAACCGCAGGCCACCGCTCGTGATCCAGCCGGCGCGCTGGTCGTCGGAGAGGCTCAACCGTAGCTTGGCTGAGGCCGGCATCGAGGCGAGCCCAGCTCCGTTCTGTGCGGGGCTCATTGTGCCGGGCGGAAGAGTCGAGGAGCTGCCGGGTTATTCGGAGGGTGGGTTCGTGGTCCAAGACCCTGCCCAGGCCCGGGTGCTGGAGCATGCGGACGTACCGACTGGTGCTCTGGTTTGGGACGTTTGTGCTTCCCCCGGCGGTAAAGCCGCTATCTTGAGCCTGCGGTGTAAGGTGGTGGCGACGGAGTTCCGACGTGATAGAATTGCACGTCTGAGACAGACGCTGTCACGCGTCGCCCCGGAAGCCGCGATCGTAGCTGCGGATGGGCGGACACCGCCACTGGAAAATCGGAGCGTTGCCGTCGCGATCGTTGACGCTCCGTGTTCGGCCACCGGAAGCCTGGCGCGGCATCCAGATGCACGCTGGAAGCTCTCGGAGCGTGGCATCGGTCGGGCTGCAGAACTGCAGGCCCAGCTGTTGATTGGGGCGAGTCGTGTCATCGATCGAGAGGGACTTTTGGTCTACGCCACCTGTTCGTTGGAACCGGAAGAGAACACAGGTCAAGTGGATCAGTTCCTCGACAAACACACGGACTTTGAGCGGGACGGCGAGGACATGTTTCTGTTTCCGCCAGATAATGGAACCGACGGAGCCTTTGCGGCCCGGTTGAGGCACGTGCGATGAAGTTTCGCCGCCACCGAGGTGAGGGTCTACCCGTCCGACACTGGTTTGCCTGGGTTCCTCAGCTCAGGGACCGAATGGTTACCAGGGCCGGGAGGCACAGCAAGCTGGTCTTTGGCAGCGGTGCAATCGTCGGGTCGTTCGTGGTCGGATACCTGATTGCCGTGTTCTTCCTCTTCCCGGCACCGATCTTTGCCCGAACCGAAGCCGTGCCGCGGGTGCTGGGACTGGAGCTCGAGGAGGCCGCGCAGCTCCTGGCCGAGGTCGGGATCATCGCCAGCGACACAGACGTCGTGAGTCATCCGAGCATACCTCGCGGATCGATCGTGTGGCAGGATCCGCCACCCGGAGTGGCCGTCCCGCTGGGCACCGGGGTGGCCCTGTCTCTGAGCCGCGGACCACAACCCATCCCGATCCCGGACGTGTCCGGCTACGAGCAAGAGCTGGCGCGGCGGCTGATCGAAGCATCCGGGCTAACGGTGGCACGGATAGACACGACGATTGCACCGCGGGAACGCGGTGTAGTGGTCAACACTCGACCACCCGCCGGAGTGAGCCGACTGCCCGGTGACGGAGTGACGCTGTTCGTGAGCGTGGGTGCGCCGAGCATTTCGGTACCGGATCTGAAGGGGCTAACCGTAGACGAGGCCCGTGAGTTACTGGAACAGTTGGGTCTCGTGCTGGGTTCAACGAGTACTCGCAGCAGCACCCAGAGTGAGCCCGGACTGATCATCGATCAGAATCCTGCGGCAGGTACACTGAGCGCGGCTGGGGCTGCCGTGAGGGTTACGCTGGTGCGGGGAGAGTGACGATGAAGAGCGATATCTATATAGCTCCGAGCGTATTGACCGCCGATCTCGCGCGGCTAGCCGACGAGGTAGCGGCGGTGGAAGAAGGCGGGGCCAATTGGATCCACATCGACGTGATGGATGGGCATTTCGTACCGAACCTGACTTTCGGGGCCGCACTCGTTGCCGCCCTCCGGCGGATCACCGATCTTCCACTCGACGTACATTTGATGGTTGAGCGGCCGGAATGGTACATAGCACCGTTCGCCGATGCGGGCGCGTCGGTGTTCACGATTCATCCTGAGACCACGGCCCACGTGCAGCGTCAATTGGAGCAGGTGCGAGCCTGCGGAATGGCCGCGGGTCTGGCGCTCAACCCGGGTACGCCGTTGAGTTACGCGGAAGAGGTGGTCGACGACATCGATCTTTTGCTGGTGATGTCAGTCAACCCAGGTTTCCCGGCGCAGAGTTACCTTGAATCAGTGACGCAGAAGATTGCTCGGGCCCGGCAACTGCTAGACAAGCGCCTCAGCAAAGCAAGGCTAGAGGTGGACGGCGGCATCTCGCGTGACACCATCGGGCTCGCATGGGGAGCCGGTGCCGACACCTTCGTAGCCGGCTCCGCGATATTCGGTGCTAAGAACCCCACGACTGAAGTGGGTGAGCTTCGTAAACGATGTTCTATGGCGGTTTGAGTTATGGCAAGAAGAGGACAATGGATCACAGTTGGAGTCATCGTCGCGGGCCTGGGCGGGGCGTTGGTTGCCGGAATGTCGCTGTCGGACGACATCAAGCCGCTGCGGCCGGGATCTGAAGCACCCAACATGAAGGCTGTAGACCTCGCGACGGGTGATAGTGTCGAGCTGGCCGACTATTTCGGCGATGTCGTTCTGTTGAACGTTTGGGCAACGTGGTGCGCACCGTGCGAGCAAGAGATGCCCGCAATGCAACGACTGCACGAGCAACTCGGCCCGATGGGTGTCAGGGTCGTCGCGATAAGCGTCGACGTGATCGAATCGGATGAAGTCCTCCAGTGGGTCACCGAACGCAACCTGACGTTCGATGTGTTACACGACAGAAGCGGACAGATTGAACGGCTGTATCAAACGACGGGGTGGCCTGAGAGTTTTGTGATAGACCAGGAAGGCGTGATCGTCAAAAAGGAGATCGGGCCACGGGAGTGGGACCAGGCTCCTAATACTGCGATCTTCAAACGGCTCCTTGGTATCGAGGAAGCCACCGCGGCGGAATCACCTGAAGAAGCCAGCGGGAATGACGAGGGCCCTTAAACTCAAGACCTGGATCTTCGCGAACTGGCCGATCAAGCTGACGGCGCTCGTGTTGGCTACCGTCTTGTGGGCGGTAGTGGCAGCGCAAGTTGAACCCATCACCCGTGCAGTTCCAGTTACCCTGCAAATCATACCTCCCGAAGGGCGCGAGCTAACCAGCGAACTGCCACCGGTACAGGTGGTCTACCGGGGCATCCAGCGAGAACTGGACAAGCTGTACGAAACGATGCCGGTCATACAGAAGTCCCTGCCGGACTCGCTGACCGGATCGACCTACACTCTCGACCTGACTCCTGGTGACCTCGTAACCCGCGAAGATGCGAACGTCAGTGTGTTGGAAGTCCTTCCCCGTACCATCAGCGTCAGTCTCGATGACGTGTTGCAGCGCGATGTGCCGGTAACCTTGCGCGTCACAGTGAGGCCCGACTCAGGATTCGATCGGTTCGACAGCCTGAGGGTGACACCGGCGTCTGTCACAGTTCGCGGTCCCGAACCGAGCGTCAGTCAGATTCGATCCGTGAGCACGATACGGGTGGACACTAGCCGGGTACAATCACGGGTCACCTTGACAGTTCCCCTCGACACAGCCGGTCTCGGTGTAGGGGTGAGAGTCGATCCCGCAACGGTGCAGGTCTCGGCCAACGTCGTTCCCGTCTCTGAGCGATTCTTGCAGGGGGTCGCAGTGAACGTCCCCAGCAATTGGGATAGTAATCCGTCGGCAGTGACCGTAATGGTGAGGGGACCAGCCAACCGTGTGGTTCGACTCACAAGAGACAGCGTGCAGGTATCTGCCCGGCCAGACGAGGCCAACCCCGAGGCTCGCGTTCCGCTCGTCGTTAGAGCACCTCGAGGTATCGAAGCCACTGCCCTAACCGACTCTGTGACTGTCGGGAGGCGCGGCGGTGGCTGATGTACTACTTGGCATCGAAACGTCGTGTGACGAAACTTCGGCTGCGGTACTCGTACGCGAGGGTGGGCGGCCTGAACTCGCCAGCCTGGTAATCCTCTCTCAGGACATCCACAAGATTTTCGGTGGTGTCGTTCCCGAGCTGGCGAGCCGCGCTCATCTCACCGCTCTGGACCCCGTCGTGCACCAAGCGCTAACCGAGGCGGGAGTTCCGCTCACGGCCGTCGATGCCGTGGCCGTAACCGCTGGTCCCGGCCTCGTCGGTTCGCTGCTGGTGGGTGTCTGCTATGCCAAGGCCGTCGCTGCGGCCGGAGATCGGAAACTGATCGGAGTGCATCACCTCGAGGGCCATGTCTTTGCACCCACGCTCGAAGATCAGTTCCTGGACCCGCCGTTCGTCGCACTCATAGTCTCAGGGGGACACACGCTGCTACTCGATGTGCCGGATTGGGGGTGTTACAAGCTGCTGGGCGAAACGCGCGACGATGCGGCCGGGGAGGCTTTCGACAAGGTTGCCAGTATGCTGGAGCTGGGCTATCCCGGTGGTCCCGAGGTGGAAAAACTGGCCACCAGCGGGACCGACCGATTCGGCTTTCCTCGTCCGATGATGGGCAGCGGTTTCGACTTTTCGTTTTCCGGTCTCAAGACCGCCGTGCTGTACGCCGTTCGCGGCTCGAACGACCTGGAGAACGAAAAGGCGGACATCGCCGCATCATTCCAAGCTGCGGCGTTTGATGTGCTAGCCGCAAAAACGAAGGCCGCGGTCGAGCACACGGGACATTCAACTGTAGTGTTGGGTGGTGGAGTCGCCTGCTCGCGAGCCCTGACCGCAGTCATGGCCGACCGGCTGTCAGGCATCGCAAGGGTCGCCGTGGCTCGCCCTCGTCTCAACACGGACAACGCGGCAATGATTGCACGGGCCGGTTGGTTCCATCTCGAACAGGGCCACAGCAGCGACCTGTATCTCGAGGCAAACGCCCGTATGCCCTGGCCGGGTCTCGAACGACCATCGCCATCGTCTTCAACCAGGCAGACATCATGACCGTATATCCTCTGATCATCCATCTCGGCTC
>JBDGZZ010000228.1:0-6589 GCA_039588335.1 Gemmatimonadota bacterium
TGTGGAGACCTTTCTCCGGAATCAGCCACCTCCACCGATTGCTGAGTTGGTCCGACGCCTCCGATAGATCGAATCGGCTCGCCACTTCCTTGGGGTAAGCTCGGCTCACGAATCGGACGCGGGCCATCGCCGCGGAGCTGTACGACGATGCCCGGCGGCCGCGCAGAAGGTGGCGGTCTGATGCCTCTACACCCAACAGGTCGTAGCTCCGATGGACTTCCGCGATCTTCCCGTGATCCAGTCGATAGATGTTGATACCCTTCATCGTGACCTGGATCTCGGAGGCTGCGACGCCAAAAAGCTCACCCTGGTGTGTGCCGGTAACCGTGTAACGTGCCCCGACCTTGTCTCCTTCGGCGATCAGGTCATGGACCTCGACATGGTAGTCAGGGAAGGCAGCGCGCCACTTGAGAACCCACCCCTTGCAGCTCTCGAGGTCGGCGGCCGCGCCAGGGTTCGGATCATGATTGACGAAGTCGTTGGCGAAGAGCTCGTCTGCTACGGCCAGGTTACCCTGATTCCAGATCTCATCAGCCACACGTTAAACGATCTCCGCGTTCGTCTGGGCGGTTGCCTGAGGAACCCCAACCAAGGTCAGGAACATGAACCCAGAGGGAACCACGCTGCTGATTCGTGCAAGCATTGCTGTATCCTTCCTCTTCATCCTTCTGTGAGGAGAGCTCGCGCCGTTTTGAGTATCCAGGCAGTGTTGTATCTCCGTGACAAGCTCCTTGAGCTTGGGCATGGTCTAGCGGTCAGTTGACAGGGCTTCCATCGCTCGACGTGCTGCCTCCACCCGTGGTTGCAGCTCGGGGTCGGCATCCTTCCAGAGTTCGACCAGCTTGCCGTAGTAGTAGATCGCCCGCTGCCGATCGCCTCGCCTTTCGTACAGCAAGCCCAGTCGCTCGTAGATCGTGGCCAGGTAGTAAGAGTCCCAGACCACCCGCCACATCCAGGGCGTCGTTAGGTAGCCCTCGTACAGAGCGAGAGCCGAGTCGGGTCGGCCAGCCAGTTCGTAGGCGAAGCCCAGCTGGGCATGACCGCAGGCCCGGCACCACTCGGGCGCCTCCTCGTCCCAGATTTGGTAATCGGCGATGGCCTCCTCTAAGCGGCCGTCGGCCAGGGCCAAATCACCCAGCACCAGGCGGTAGGAAGGCTCGTCGTTTCGTCTGAGCCCGGGCTCGATTAGCGCCTCGTATTCATTCAACAGAGGCCTCGCCAAGTCTGGGCGCCCAGCTTTGACATACAACCAAGCGATCTGGCCGTATGGCCTATCGAGCGGCGATAGGGACTCCAGTGGGTATCGTCTCAGGGACCCTTCGATTTGCCACAGCGCGCGCTGGGGTGCGGCGATGATCTCGACATCCCAACGGCCTATTTCTGCGGCGTTCTTCAGGCACTCAGCGGGCAGACCCCGGTCCTCGTTAGCGGCCATCGCGTCGCGCAGGTGGGCTCGCGCCTCGGCGAGGCGGCCGCGGACCGCCGAGAACCGGGCCAGCCAGGTACTCGCCTCGGCACGCAGGGCGAGGCTGCCACTGTGCGCATCTCTCGACGCTTCGAGACGCTCTGCTGCGGACTCGTAATCCCCCAGGGCGCTCGCCAGGCCAGCGGCATAGAGTGCAACTATGGGGTGCCAGGGAAACCTCTTTTCCATCGTTTGGAGGATCGCGCGCGCTTCATCAGGTCTTCCGAGAGCGACTTGGTTCATCACCGCGTTCGCAAAGGGTATCGGATTGGAGGAATCGACGTCGATGGCGCGGAGGTATAGCTCCGCAGCGTGCGCATAATCACGCTGGCGGCTGTAGAGGTTACCAAGGTTATTCAGAGCCGTTGGGTCATCGGGGTGGATATCCAGTAGTGAACGGTGGGCGGTAATCGCGTCCTCACGATCGCCGGTAACCGTTGCGTAGTAGTCCCCGAGCGTCAGGTAACGCTCCCGCTCAGTCAACCGGGCGCGGTGTTGATACGCTTTCGTAAACGCCTCAACCTGACGTGCCCGCTCTTCTGCCATGTTACTGAGCCCGATTCCCAGCGCTCTGTACGCCATGGCAAAGGTCGTGTCGAGAGCGATGGCTTCCTCAAAGAGCGTAATGCCCCTAGCTTCATCGCCTTCGGTCTCCGACACGCGGAGCGCCAACGAGTACTTCTGCAACGCTGCGAGCGAGGACGTGGTGACGCGCTCCAGCGGCTCGGCTTGACGAATGGTCTTCAATGATTCGCCGATCCGCTCCCGCAGCCTTCTGGACACCTGATCGATGACTGGGATGATGCGCGTGGAATCGCTCGCCGCCTCGCGGTAAGCGACGAGGACTTCGCCAGTTTCCACAGCCACAAGCCGAGCGGTGAGAACGTAGCCCGTCCCGACCGAGTTGATCTCGCCAGCGACAACGGCCTTGAGCCCATCACGGATGGCAACTTCGCGTGCCAAGTCGTAGTCGATCCCGGCTTTCGTTTCTCGCTGCATCCGTTCCAGCACCCGGCGTAGTTGCTCCGGTTCGGCGACTCTCACCACCGGGGACTGCGATAGATCTGTGCGAAACGCTTCGGTCACCGCCATGGCGAGCAGCGTGTCCCCCGTCGCGCTTTCGAAGTCGGCAAGGACAATGGGATCTCGTTCCTCCAACACACCCTTGGCGATCAAGGAGCCAACCGGGCCGATCCCCATGACCCGCATTACCGTGTAGCCGGAGACAGCCACGCCGAGGAGTGCGAATGCGCCTGCAAGGGCCAGGATCGCGTTGCGCCAGGTGAGAATGCGGTGGTGAGCCCCCCGTTCCTGAACGGCGGCGGGGTCCCCTGGTTCTGCTGAATCGGCAACGTCGGTTGGAGCGACGAGTGGCTCACGCGCCGAAGGCCCAGCCATACCCTCCTGAACGAAGGCTGTCGCCAGTACGACAGGAAGGAAGACGATGAACAGAGCGACCGCAAAACCTGGAAACCAGTCGGGCAGGCCAAGCCCCTCCGTGAGACCCTGCACAGCCTGATACGCGAAAAGAGCGCCCCCGATGTAGATCAGCAGCACCTGCCACAGTGAGCGGCGGTGGATCTCGTGGATCAGGCGCTTGAGACGGGACATGGGCTCCTCCCGGTCGAGGAGGCTCCGAAGGCTGATGGTTGGGCTACCAACATAATGCGAACGGGGCAGACCGGGGGCAACGAGCGTGGTTCGTCGGGCCCCGACGACGGCAACGGACAGTCACTCCGTTGTCTGCGATCGGAATAGACGGCGAGTCAGTCCGTTGCTTGATTGTTTGCCTGAAACGGCCCTCCGAATTTCGAGGAGGGTGCCCTCCTCCCTGTCACGGGTTCTTCAGCGCTCTGTGGCGGAAGTCGTGTCAGGCGATCCGTGACCAATTTTGCCGCCGCCACCCCTCCTCCGCGAGGAGGACGGAGGGCGCATGTCGCAATTCTCAAGTCAGATCTATTGAGGTGGCGCTTCGCGCCTGCTTAGCCAGCTGTCGATCTCAGCTGTCTGTTCAGCGTAGTACGCCTCTATGATGCCCAGGTACTCCTCTATTTCGGGCATCATAGGAAGGTCATTCGGGTACAGGGGCAACGTCGACAGATCCTCGCCGGCCAGTGCCATTTCTGCAATTCTGAAGCTGCGCTCGACTAGGTCATCGATTAGACCCTTGCTATCTCCCTGGTTGCTTTCGACGGGTCACTCCAATATCCCTGCCAGCCCGTCCTCTCGTGGAGACGGAAAAAGTCGGCAAACTCTCTCATCACGAACGGCCCGAGATTCTTATACTCTGGTCTTACCAGATCATCGCGCAGGTACAGGTTCGCCGATGTCTCAGCCGTTCCAGCATGCCCTGTCAGGCCGATCTCTGCCTGCCAGCCCTCTCCTAGGTGTTCGTCTAGCACCGCGTCACTGTAGAAACCTTCCCCGAAGGCCAGGCTTGTGATATTCACCATCCGGCGCGTACTGTCTGATCGGACAAGACGATCGAACACGTTTCCTGTAGACGGCTATTCTGGCTTCTCCAGCTCAGCGAGCATTCTAGCTTTTGGCCGGGTCGGTCACTCAATCTAGCCCGCAGAGCCGGCAAGGTTGGAGACCTCGAATGCAAGGCTTTATCAGAGATATCCGCGGCGCGCTAAGAGCCGTCAACCGCAGACCTGGAATCGCAGGACTGGCCGTTCTGGTCATCGCCCTGGGGATTGGTTCGACTACGACCGTGTTCAGCCTGATAATCGGCATCCTTCTCCGTCCCCTGCCCTATGCGAATGCCGATCGACTGGTCGCAGTCTGGAATGCCCTTCCCGGTGCCGGGTTTGACCAATTCGCGCAGAGCGCTGCACTCCACTTCACTTACGAAGACCAAAGTCAAACTGTCGAGAGCATCGGACTGTGGACATCTGGCCGGGTTACGATCACAGGTATAGGAGAACCCATTAGCGAGCTTGGGGTCTGGGTGACCCACGGAACACTCGAGACTTTGGGAGTCCAACCGGTCGTTGGTAGGAGGTTCACGCCCGTCGACGATTCGCCAAGCGCTTCGTGCACAGTCATGCTCAACAACCAGTACTGGCACAGTGAGTTTGGAGGCCAGCAGAACGTGGTCGGGCAAATGTTACGGGTAGACGGGGAGACCTGCGAGATCATCGGCGTCACGCCCGAGGGCGGGTTCCCATACGATTTGGACCCGGCCATCTACTTAGCCCTGCGAATTGATCGCTCTTCGATCGTCGCCGGTCAGTTCATATACAGTTCAGTTGCGCGGCTTGCCGAAGGAGTCAGCCTCGAAACCGCACTGGCAGATATGACCCGGCTACTTCCCGTTCATATCGATGCCTTTCCGGGCGGAATTACGCACCAAGACATGGAGAACTACGAACTTGCTCCAATCCTTCGCCCTTTGAAGACGGATGTGCTGGGCAATGTCGGCGCACGTCTATGGGTGGCCTTCGGGGTTGCTGCGCTCGTACTCCTGATCGCCCTGGCGAACATCGCGAATCTGGCCCTGGTGCAGGCCGAAGGCCGAGATCGGGAGATCGCCGTTCGCTCAGCCGTGGGTGCAAGTCGGGGTCGTGTGGCGCAGCAGCTGCTGATCGAGGGCTTGGGTCTCGGACTCATCGGTGGCTTTGCTGGGCTCGTGTTAGCATATGTCAGCCTCGAAGTGTTTCTGGCCATCAACCCCGGCGGACTCCCCCGTCTGAGCGGCGTTTCGATCGATCGTGACGTCCTTCTGTTCGCCTTAGGACTGTCCGTCCTCTCTGGGATTGTCTTCGGTCTATTCCCCGTCATGCGAAGTTTCCGTCGCGATCCCGTCAGCGCTCTCAAAGAGGGAGGAGCCGGAGCGGGAACAGGCCGCCAGCGGCACCGGACACGCAACTCGCTGGCAGCGATCCAATTTGCAGTAGCCCTAGTGCTCCTCGTTGGATCCGGGCTCATGGTAAGAAGTTTTTGGGCGCTCATCGATGTTGATCCTGGTTACGGGGAACCCGAGGCGGTCCTCACCCTGCAGATCGAGATCTCGCCCGGGGAGATCCCGGATCTGGAAGAGATGGCTCGGGCGCACGAAGTCATTGGAGAACGCATATCCGAACTGCCCGGCGTCTCATCGGTCGGCCTCACCTCCAAGCTGCCATTGAGCTATGGAACCCATCTCAATCCGATCTGGGCAGAGGGGTTTTCAACAAACGAGGAGAGCCCGTTTACAGCCATGCAGTTCACTTGGGTGGGAGGCGAATTCTTCGAGACCCTGCAGATCCCACTGTTGCACGGGAGGTACCTGACGCCGCAGGATGCCAGAAACAGGGCTCCGGTAATGGTCGTCTCAGAATCTGTGGCACTTCAGTTCTGGGCGAGCCCCGCAGAGGCAGTCGGGAAACGGCTATCGGGGGGCAGAACGCCCGGCGAAGGCGGATGGAGGGAGGTAGTCGGAGTCGTTGGGGACGTCTTCGACTTCGAGCTAACACAAGACCCACGGCCCACTACGTACTGGCCACTGATCACGCCGAATCCGTGGGCGGCTGTCGATGGCAACGCCCTGATTGCACCACGGCACGTGAGCTACGCCATCCGCAGTCAGCTCGTTGGGACCCCGGACCTATTGCGAGCGGTAAAGGAAGCCATCGCGTCCGTCAACCCAAACCTCGCTGCTCAGAATGTCAGAATGCTGGACCAGATCCTCGCCAGAGGAATGGCGAGGACCACGTTCATGTTGGCCACGCTCGGCCTCTCCGCTCTAGTGGCGGTCGTGCTGGCAATTGTGGGAGTTTATGGAGTAGTGTCTTACGTCGTCAGCCAGCGTACTCGCGAGCTCGCCTTGAGAATGGCCGTGGGGGCGCAACCGATTGCAGTTGTCCAACTGGTCTTGAAGCAGGGGCTGTTCCTGTCCGCGTCTGGCGTTGGCCTTGGGCTTGTCGGAGCACTGTGGCTGAGTCGACTGCTCGGAGCGTTCGTCTTCGGTGTAGACCCAGTAGACCCCGCCACGTTTGTGATTGCCGCCATTAGCCTCGTCTCAACGTGCCTCCTTGCCTGCTTGCTACCCGCGCAACGGGCCGCTCGTATCGATCCGAACCAGGCACTACGAACGGAGTAGGAGGCGTGTGGTGAGAAGATGGCAGCTTGTTATAAGTA
>JBDGZZ010000229.1:0-6569 GCA_039588335.1 Gemmatimonadota bacterium
GAGATTGGTCCTCGATGCCGATAAGGCTGGTGCCAGGCCAAAGGCGACACCTGTGAGAATCGATACGGCTGTGGCAAAGCCCAGTACCCCCCAATCGACGCCAATCTGGTCGATCCTTGGGATGCTGGCCGGCATTGCGGCTCGTAGAATTCCAACGCCCCACATTGTGAGTGCAATGCCGGCCACGCCTCCCAAGGAGGCGATCAACAGGCTCTCCGTCAGTAACTGCCTGATGACCCGGCCTCGGCTCGCTCCGACGGCCGCTCGGATGGCGATCTCACCTTGTCTCGTGGTTGCTTTGGCAAGGAGTAGGCTCGCCACGTTCCCGCACACGATCAACAGCACGAACCCGGCAGCCGCGAGCAACATCAACAACTGGAAACCGACCCGTCCGACGAGTATCTCGTGCAGTGAAATCGGGTAGACGGTCTTCTCCATGTTGCTGGCCGGGTACTGTTCTTCCAGTGCTGCTGCTATGGACACGAGTTCTGCGGTACCGGCGTCGAGGTTGCTTCCTTCTGCGAGCCTGCCGTAAGTCAGCAGCCAATGACTGTCACGACCCTGTTCGAGTTCATCGGCGGGCAAGGGCCAATACAACTGATGGGTCCTGCCCACGGTCCATGGCGAGAGCACGTCGAAACCCTCAGGCATGATCCCAACAACGGTGTGCGGCTCGCGGTTGAGCGTTATCGTGTTTCCCAGGATTCCCGGGTCGGCGTTGAAGCGTCGCTTCCACAACTCATCGCTCAAGATCACCACCCGGTTGTTACCGGGCTGCTGCTCGTCGGCCGTGAACGACCTTCCCAGAGCAGGTTCTACTCCCAGCATCTCGACGAACCCGGTCGTGACCCGGCCCCCGAGCACCAACTCGGCATCGCCGTCGTCGGTAAGGTTGGCCCCGGCAGACGATATCGCCTCAATGCTTTCGAAGGTTCTGCTGTTGCGACGGAAGTCCAAGATGTCGGGACCCGAGTTTGGGCCGCAGCACATCCCGGTAGTCGATCCCATCCGGATGAGCGCCAGGTTCTCTGAAGCGGGGTACGGGAGCGGCTCGAGGAAGACCGCCTTGAGAACACCAAAGACCGCCGTACTAGCCCCTATACCGAGCGCCAGCGTGCCAATGATGATCGCCGTGAATGTCGGTTTCTTCAGCAGTTGGCGAACCCCGTATCGAATGTCCTGCCGTAGTTCGTCAAAATAGAGCGCTCGTTCTTCATGCTGTATCCGTGAGCTTTCCATGCGGAACAGCTTCCTTCTCACGGCGCGTGGATCCCCGAAACGACGCAGCGCCGCCAAACGGGCTGCATCGGGGTCATAGCCGCGCGATTCATAATCCCGTGTCAGTTGTTCCAGGTGGAGAGCCAGTTCTTCCTCTATCTGGCTCTCTAGTTCCCTGCGGGAGAGCAGGGAGCGAAGTCGCATCCAGCTATCCGTTACCCAAGACATCAATCAATAGGTAGTGGTGGCTAAGCCGGATTCTCGTCGAGCACCAGCGTCACAGCCAACGCGAAGCGCCGCCAGTTGGACATCTCCGTCTCCAGTTTCTTGCGACCTTTTGCCGTCAGGCTGTAGAATTTGGCGCGTCGGTTGTTGTCCGACATTCCCCACTCCCACTTTATCCAGCCGCGCCGGGCCATGCGATACAGTGCGGGGTAGAGTGAGCCCTCTTCTATCTGGAGGGCATCGCGGGTCCTCTCCTCGATCCAGCGCGCCACCCCGTAACCGTGCAGCGGGCCCGGTTTCAGGGTTCTCAGGACAAGCATATCCAGCGTGCCTTTGAGGAGCTCTGTCTTGGATTGGGGCATGCCGTTTCCCATAGAAATTCTAGGTAATGACAAGGTATGCCCGCATACCTAGAAGCTCAAGGGGTGGGTGGTGGCACAGAGAGTCATCAGCCAACGTGGCACACCTTAAGACTTCAAGTCGTGAGCTTGAGGCAGATTTGGGGAACCGAGGAATTGTGTGCCTCCTTGTGAAAGTGAATGGGGATCACGTCCAACGGCCGATCGGCCGCGGACAATGGTTGTGGGGCCATGGACATCAAAGGGCGATGTCCACGGACATTGGTCGGCTGTCGACGGACATTCGTCTGTTGTCGACGGACATTCGTCTGTTGTCGACCGACATTCGTCTGTTGTCGACCGACATTCGTCTGTTGTCGACCGACATTCGTCTGTTGTCGACTGACAAACGGCTGTTGTCGACGGACAAACGGCTGTTGGCGACTGACAATCGCCCGTTGGCGACTGACATTCGTCCGTTGTCGACGTACATCGGGCTGATGCCGCGGACTTTCGTCTGTTGTCCACGGACAAACGGCTGTTGTCGACGGACAAACGGCTGATGTCCACGGACCCGAGCGTAGAGTCGGTGGCCGCAAGCCCGTTGTCCGCGGACCAAGGCGCGGGTTTCACCGGCCGACAATCCGTAAAGCTATATATGACAACGCGTTACGATGCTTGGCAGATCTCGGGAGTGACGGAAGGCCTGGTGTAGCGACGTTCTAGCGGTGCGGTCGGCCGCCGCGGGCGAGTCCGGGCCTGCAGATCGGTCGCCTCTACTCCGTGGGCCCGATGCCATTCTGCGACGATTCCAATTGTCCGATCATCCTGTACAATTACAGAACCGGGTACCCACATCCGTCGTCCGCAGTGGGCTTGACTGGGCCGTGGGCGAATGTGGGGGGGGCTCCACCTCCAGGAATGGATGTGCGAAGCGGCCAGGACCGGCCCGTCAGGAGTGATCCCCGAAATGCAGCCCCAGGGAGGACAACCGATGGCTGAGCCGGTCTGCGACCGACTTGCGGCCGATCAACTTGGGAAGGGTGTTCCAGGAGGAACTGAACGTGGAAATGAACCGCGACATTGAAGCCATTCAGGACAAGATCCGGCAGAAAAGCGCATTCGTCCCCCGACTCGTAGACGAGGTCGGGCGAGTGATAGTGGGCCAGCGGTATATGGTGGAGCGTCTCCTGATCGGTTTACTCGCCGACGGTCACGTGCTCATGGAGGGTGTGCCGGGATTGGCCAAGACAATGACGGTGAGGACGTTGGCTCGTGCGATTCAGACTCTGTTTCACCGCATTCAGTTCACGCCGGACCTGCTGCCGGCGGATCTGATCGGCACCCTCGTCTACGATCCGCAGTCGTCCGAGTTCAAGACCAAGAAAGGGCCCATCTTCGCCAACATCATTCTCGCGGATGAGATAAACCGTTCGCCGGCTAAGGTGCAGTCGGCGCTGCTCGAGGCGATGCAGGAACGCACGGTGACGATCGGTGATACTACGTATCCGTTGGACGTCCCATTCCTGGTCTTGGCCACGCAGAATCCGATCGAGCAAGAGGGTACCTACCCGTTGCCGGAAGCACAGGTAGATCGCTTCATGCTAAAGCTGTCGGTGGAATATCCCAGCAAGGACGATGAGCTCGAGATCATGCGCCGCATGGCGGTGGGGCCGGAACCGGAGGTCCGGCCCGTAGTAGAGCCGGCCGAGATACTCAGTGCCCGAAAGGCCGTGGAGATCATCTACATGGACCCGCAGGTGGAGCACTACATCGTCGATCTGGTGTTTTCTACCAGGGATCCCAAAGCGTACGGCTTGGCCCAGCTGGCCGACCTCATCGCTTACGGTGCGTCACCGCGCGCATCGATCTACCTGGCGAAGGCGGCCCGGGCCACGGCCTTCCTGCGCGGTCGCGGGTATGTGACCCCCGAGGATGTGCGCTCGGTGGGGATGGACGTGTTGCGGCATCGTGTGCTGCTCACCTATGAGGCAGAGGCCGAGGAAGTAACGCCGGAGGACGTTGTGACGCAGATATTGAACAGTGTAGAGGTTCCTTGATTCACGTTCCATGATTCCGCGCGAGATTCTGAAGAAGGTCCGTCGCATCGAGATCGCCACGCGTGGTCTCGTGAATGAGGTGTTCTCGGGTGAGTACCACTCGGTGTTCAAGGGACGCGGGATGAACTTCGCCGAGGTGCGGGAATACCAATACGGCGACGACATCCGCAGCATCGATTGGAACGTCACGGCGCGAACAGGGGCGCCCTTCGTGAAGCTGTTCCAGGAAGAGCGCGAACTGACCGTGATGCTGGCTGTCGACGTTAGCGGCTCGGGCGATTTCGGCACGCGCGGTCGTGTGAAGGGCGAAATCGCGGTGGAGATCTGCGCGCTGCTGGCCTTCAGCGCGATCAAGAACAACGACAAAGTCGGGCTCATCATCTTCAGCGACCGGATCGAGAAGTTCGTGCCACCCCGCAAGGGCCGGCGGCATGTGCTACGCGTTTTGCGCGAGCTGCTCTACTTCGAGCCGGAAGGACGCAGGACGGATATCGCGGGGGCTTTGGAGTACCTCGCTCACGTGGTTCGGCGGCGAGCAGTCGTGTTTCTCGTGTCCGACTTCATTGCAGCGGGGTATGAAAAGGCGTTGGCTGTGGCCGGGCGCCGCCATGACGTCATTGCGATTCGCATGGGAGATAGGCGTGAGGCTGATCTGCCAGCGATCGGGTACATGGCCTTCGAGGATGCCGAGTCGGGTGACCGCCTGCTGGTGAACACGTCACATGCAGGGTTCCGCGAGGCATTCGAGCGACAAACACGCGAGACCCGGGCGGCATTGGAACGGATATTCAAGAAGACGAAGGTGGACGTCATCGATGTGGAGACCGGCCAGGAGTATGTGGAACCGCTGATGCGGTTCTTCAGAGAGAGGGCTAGGCGATTCCGGTGACGTTACGGGCCGCTTCGTTGGCAGTCGGAGTTCTGCTCTTTGTGGGAGCGGGGAGCGGGGAGTGGGGAGCGGTACAGCCCACTCTCTACCCCACGGTCAGACTACCGGGGACAACGGCTCAGGAGTCGGCTCCGGCCATCAGAACCGAGCTGGATACCCTTTCGATTACGGTTGGCGACCCGTTGGTGCTCACGGTTACGGTCGAGCACGACGTGGGATCCGCGGTCGTCTGGCCTGACTCGATCGACCTGGGGACTTTCGAGTTGCTGGATGCTGTACTGATGGAGCCGGTTCGTGAGCGTGACCGTGTGGCATCGACGGTGCACTTCGCCCTCACAGCATTCGAGTTGGGTGACCTGGAGATCCCGAGTTTCGACGTTACGGTAGTCGGGGAGGACACCGCATCGGCCGCGGTGCTCTCGACCGATGCGTGGACGGTTACGGTGGCGAGTGTTGGGCGGGACGAGACTGGTGACATCCGTGACATCAAGGGCCCGCTGGGGATGTCCAGGAACTGGCTGCTGCTGTTGGCTTGGATGTTGGTGGTGGGTGTGGTGGCGGTGATCGGATATTGGGTGTATAAGCGATACATGGCCGGAAGAGTGTCCATCGAGGACCGGCTGGCAGCGTCACCACCGAGACCGCCACATGAAGTCGCGTACGAATCGCTCGACCGTCTGGCGGAGGCTGGATTGTTGGAGCAAGGCGAGATCAAGGCGTATCACGTAGAGGTGTCCGAGATCATCCGGCGCTACATCGAGGGGCGTTATCGAGTAGACGCCCTGGAGATGGCGACGTACGAAGTGCTGCAGGGGCTCGAGGATGGTGGTGTGACGCTCTGTACCAGGGATCAGTTCGACCGTTTCCTCCGTGACTGTGACTTGGTCAAGTTCGCGAAGCTGCGGCCGGAAATCACTGTGTGTCGTGAAATGGTGCCACGGGCGCGGAAGATAGTGGACGAGACCAAGGAGGAGGTGGTGGGAGGTGAAAGAGACGTAGCTGCCCTTCCTGCCGCCTCTGCCGCTCCTGCCGCTCCTGCCGCTCCTGCCGCTCCTGCCGCCGTGCGGGGAAGGGAGCAGGGGGGAGAATGATCTACCGTTTCGCCGATCCGCAGTTCTTGTTCTTGCTGCTCGCAATTCCGTTTCTCGGTTACTGGGAGTTTTGGAGGCGTGCGGGAATGGTAGCCGGCATACGCTACTCGGACGTTCGGACGTTAGCGCAATCTGATGTTGGAAGAACGGCGAGATTCCGACAGGTGCTGCCCGTGTTACGCATGCTGGCTCTTGTCGCGTTGGTGGTTGCGTTCGCCAGGCCGCAGTCCGGTGTCTCGGGCGAGAATATCGTCACGGAAGGCATCGACATCGTGCTTGCGTTAGACATCTCGAGCTCCATGCTGGCCGAAGATATCGAACCGAATCGCATCGAGGCCGCGAAGCAAGCGGCCGCTGATTTTGTGCACGGCCGCCGCAACGATCGCATCGGGCTCGTAGTGTTTGCCGGTGAGGCGTTTACTCAGGTGCCGCTAACCCTGGACTACGACGTAGTAGGCACGGTGTTGGGTGAACTGCAGGTAGGGATGATTGAGGATGGCACTGCCATTGGCATGGGCTTGGCCACCGCCGTCAAACGGCTGCAAGATAGTGATGCCGATTCCAAAGTGATCGTGCTATTGACCGATGGACGCAACAACCGTGGCGAGATAGATCCGCTCACCGCGGCCCAGATGGCGCAGGCGCTCGGCGTGAAGATCTACTCGATCGGTGCCGGAACCAGAGGAACGGCTCGCGTGCCGGTAGACGATCCGATGCTGGGACGCCGCTACGCGTCGATGAGGGTCGA
>JBDGZZ010000230.1:0-9174 GCA_039588335.1 Gemmatimonadota bacterium
CACACGATGGATCGTGTCGCGAAGTTGGCGCCGCTCCTTCACGCCCTCATCCGCGCAATCCGCATTGCGTTGAGTGTTACGGCCAGGGACGCACCCATGTCTCCCACGAGCACGGCAACCATGAGGGTGACGACACCGCCGACGGCTCCTGCGGCGAGGATCAACTTGAGACCCAGGGCGAGGGCGATGTTGAAGCGGACCAGCCGCCTCGCCAGCTGGGCGACGCGTACCGCATAAGGCAGCATATGCAGGTCGTCCGCCATGAGAGCTACGTCTGCGGTTTCGATCGTAGCAGGAGATCCTGCTCCTCCCATGGCGATTCCCACACTCGCCGCAGCTAGCGCGGGAGCATCGTTGACCCCGTCGCCCACCATGGCAACGACCGCGTGCCGCGCCTTTAGTTCCTCGACCGCTGCGACTTTCTCTTGCGGTAGCAGGCCTGCGCGAACGTCGGACAGTCCAAGACTTCGGGCGATGCTTCGGGCCACAGCCTCGTGATCGCCGGTGAGAATCACCTGCTCGTGCACCCCCACATGCCTGAGTTGCTCAACGACCGTGGGTGCCTCGGGCCGGAGTCCGTCCGACAGCGCTATGAGTCCGGCGAGTCTTCCATCGTCGGCTACGAGTACGACGGTCTTGCCCGACTCCTCGAGTTCAATGAAGCGCGCTGGCAATGGTTGTTCGGGAAACAGCTCAGGAGTGCCGACTTGGACACGTCGTCCATCAACCGTTGCGACCACTCCACGACCTGGTCGAGCCTCGAAATCCGAAACGGGAGCGTCGGGAGCCAAACCCCTGTCTGCAGCGTGCTCGACGATCGCTCGCGCGATCGGATGCTCCGATCGGTGCTCGACGGCTGCTGCAAGAGCTAGGACCTCTTCCGGAGAGCGGTTGCCGAGACCTTCGGTCTCTGAAACCGTGAGATGGCCGGTGGTGAGCGTTCCAGTCTTGTCGAACGCAATTGCGCACGTCGAGCCCAAGGCCTCCAGATATTCTCCGCCTTTCACCAGAACTCCATGACGGGCGGCAGTGGTCAACGCACTCACTACGGTAACCGGGGTGGCGATAACTAGAGCGCACGGACACGCAATCACGAGTAGCGTGAGACCACGTGTGAACCAATCCAGGCCACCACCGAATCCGAGGAGGGGCGGCAACAACATTGTTGCTGCGGCAAGGGCTGTTACGGACGGCGTGTAGAATCTCGCGAATCGGGTTACGAACTGTTCAATGGGTGCGCGACGTGCCTGTGCCTGGTGAACCAATCGGATAATTCGGTCGAGCGTAGTGTCGCCGGCATCGGTAGTCGCCTCAATCTCGAGGTAGCCCTCGATGACCGTGGTACCGGCATAGACCGGGTCATCGGGCTCCTTCGCTACGGGAACAGACTCTCCGGTCACCGTCGCCTGATTGACGGATGACTCGCCGTCCACTACGCGCCCATCGATCGGTATCATCTCGCCAGGGCGTACGCGCACCCGGTGGCCTTTGCGCAACTCCGAACTCGCCACGCTCTGTTCGCTTCCGTCCTCGCGAACCACGGAAGCCCGTTCCGGACTCAGGCGTACCAGTTCTTCAACGGCTCGCCGTGCTCGGATGACCGCGGAACTCTCCAGCAACTCCGCAAACGAAAACAGAGCGGCAATGGCCGCAGCTTCGATCGGCTCGCCAATCAACAGAGCGCCAAAGATCGCCACGGTCATGAGAAAGTTCATGTCGAGCCGCAGCCCCTGCACGGCACGGACTGCTTTGGGGAAGAAATTCCACCCGCCGATCAGAGCGGCGCACAGCAGGACTACTCCGGGACCATCGAGCCGGACGCGGAGCCAGCCCCCAGTGTCCGGTGCGTCGAGCAGGAGTACGGCTGCCGCGCCGGCGATCCACAGGACTGCGGACACATAGGTCCGCCGTGCCTCCGGTGTCCGCCAAGGTGAGCGGCGCTCGACTGCAGTCATCCTTCTACCTGGCCCATCTGTTAGGCCCCCTATGCTCAACGTGCAGTTGTCGGTCATTCCGCCGAGCGCGGAAGACTCAAATAGTCAGCTGTTCTGTCAGTAAGCGTAATAAGAGGATTACATCTGAGGGCTCAAGGTACAACGACGGGCGATTCGATGCACTGGAACCTCACCCAAATCCCACAGCATTGCCACACGGACTTCCGGCTGTATCTTGGAGGGCGCTACGTGCCATCCCCTTGGTCGGATTGTGAGGTTGCCATGTCGAACGACCGCCGTCGGTTCCTCCGTCTCTTTTCCTACTTGGTCATCACTCTGCTCGTAGGTAAGACGATCACCGCATGTAACGGTGACATTACGATTCCTCAGTACCAGTTGACAGTGGCCGGCGCCGGGACGGGCAACGGGAGTGTGACCAGCGGTTCGGCGGGCATCAACTGCACTATCGCTGCTGGCGTGACGAGTAACGATTGCAGCGTGATGTACGACGACAACACTCAGGTGACGCTGACGGCAGCTGCGGCTGCCGGATCGACGTTTGACGGCTGGAGCGGTGCGTGTAGTGGAACAGCGGCGTGCCAGGTGACGATGAGCCAGGCTCGGAGCGTCACGGCGACGTTCGAGGTGATACCGGAGTACGATTTGATGGTGGATGGCGGCGGTAGCGGTAATGGTAGCGTGGCGAGCAATGTGGCCGGTATCAGCTGCACGGTCACCGAGGACGGCACTGCGGTGACGCTGACTGCCACTGCTGACGCGGGCTCGAGGTTTGCCAGCTGGAGTGGTGCGTGCAGTGGAACCGGAACCTGTCAGGTAACGATGAGTCAGGCACGGAGCGTGACTGCAACGTTCGAGCTACAGTACGAGCTGACGGTGGCGGGCGCGGGAACTGGGAACGGCGGTGTGACGAGTGTCCCTGCTGGAATCAGCTGCACGATCGCAGCTGCGGTGGCCAGCGATGACTGCAGTGAGTCGTACGATGATGGCACTTCAGTGACGTTGACTGCGGTCGCCGATGCGGGCTCGGCGTTCGACGGTTGGAGCGGAGCCGGTTGTAGTGGAACGGGTACGTGTCAGGTGACAATGGACCAGGCACGTAACGTGACGGCGACGTTCGAATTGCAGCACGAATTGACGGTAGATGGTGTCGGCGCTGGGAATGGAACCGTGACGAGTGCGCCGGCTGGAGTCAGCTGTACGATCACCGCCGGGGTGGCAACTGACGATTGTAGTGAGTCGTACGACGACGGTACAGCGGTCACCCTGACCGCGGTTGCCGGAGCGGGCTCGACGTTCGATGGCTGGAGTGGGGCGTGTAGCGGTACGGGGACCTGTCAGGTCACGATGACGCAGCCATGGAGCGCGACGGCGACGTTCGAGAGCTGTGGGCTGACCAGCTCGGCCGACGCGGACGCGGACGGTCTTCCCGACTGTGTCGAGACGAACACAATGGTTTTCGTGAGCCAGCTCGACACCGGAACGGATCCGAACAACCCCGATACCGATGGGGATGCCATTTCCGATGGAGATGAAGTTCTGGGTACTTCAGCAGGGCTCAATCTGCCGCTCATGGGTGTGAGCCCGCTGCGGCAGGACATACTAATCGAATACGACTGGTTCGATGATGCGCTGGAATGCCCTGCCCACTCGCACCTGCCGACTGCAGCTGCAGTGTCGTTGGTGGCGACTGCATTCGCCAATGCTCCCGTACTCAACCCCGACGGCTCAACCGGCATCAACTTGATTCAGGACTACGGGCAAGGAGGTGTGTTCACGGGCGGGACCTTCATTGCCGATGTCGATGGTGTGCTGATCGGGGGAGTGGGCGACGCGGAGTTCCTGGGTTACAAGAGCACCAACCTCGACGCTAACAGGAATGGCTACTTCCACTACACGATATTGCCCCACCGGTACAATACGAACAGTGGCAGCTCCGGTCAGGCCGAGTATCCGGGAGACGACATGATCGTATCCCTCTACTGCTCCGGAACTGACCAGAACGTGGCGAACACGATCATGCACGAACTGGGGCACAACCTGTTGCTGCATCATGGAGGGTTCGAGGGGACGAACTACAAGCCGAACTACAACTCCGTCATGAACTACAAGTACCAATTCCTCGGGATCGATAACAACTGCACACCTCCGGGCGACGGTGTGCTCGATTACTCCATAGGGGTTCGTCCGCAGCTGGATGAGAACAACCTAGATGAAACGCAGGGGGTTTGTGGCGACCCGCCGGGCCCGCCCTGGGATTGGAATCAGGATGGTGACGCCACCGACGTCGGCCTCGTGTGGGACATCAACGTCGATGGGACTGAAACCGGCGACGGACTGTTCCAGATTCTCCAGGATTACAATGACTGGGCCTTCTTGGTCTTCACTGGCATATTCGACGCCGACGGAGCGGCCCTCCGCCAGGTCAGGGAGATCGTCAGTTGTGTCAACCCCGCTCCCATCGGAAGGCGGTAACGCTTGAAAGTGGGAAGAGGACAGACTGCCGTGTACAAGGAATCGCTGAGATCTCGAGGTCTTTCAGTCCTATTGCTGCTGGCTGTAATCCTAGTGGCGGGCTGCGGCGGAAAGACGCCCGCGGCCGAAACCTCCGCGTCCGTCCGTTTGGCGATCGAAGTGGATGGCGAAGTAGCGGGACCGGTCTACGTCCTCCTCAGTGGAGAGGGCGACCAGTTGGGGTGGGTGAGGGTTTCTACCGGAGGCGAGCGGATCTACTTTCGCGAACGGTGTGAGGTCGCGGATTGTGGAGCAGAGCCTGCTATTTGTGGGGCTGCTATCCCAATGGTTAAGAACATCGCCAGCGACGCGGATAATAGGAGCATCGAGTTCGTCTGGGATGGTATGACGAGCGTTATCGATTCACTCTCGGGATGCGAAACGCGCCAGCCGGCACCTCAGGGAGAGTACATCGCTCGATTCTGCTTTTCCCGCGAGGCAGAACCGGAGGGAGCGGATCCAACCCGTGCCGTTCCAGGTCGGCTCGTTGGCCCCACCTGCGTCGAGAAATCGTTCACGCTGCAGGAACGAGAGGTCGTTCTAGCAGTCTCCCGCGACACATTCTGACAGCGTGACATTCTGTCTCATTCTCCACTGATTGACAGACATAGCTGATAGATATATCTTGCAGCTATATGGCACGGGTAAATGGTACCAGACAGGTCGTACTGGGCTTCCTGACTTGGAAGCCGATGTCGGGCTACGACATCAAAGGTTTCGTCGAACGGAGTGTGTCGAATTTCTGGAGCGAGAGTTACGGGCAGATCTACCCCACTCTCAAGGCTCTGGTGGCGGAGGGGTTGGCGGCCAAACAACCGGCTAGTGCCAAGGGTGAGCGACTGCGGCAGGTCTACTCCATCACCCCGAAGGGCAGAGAGGCGTTTCGTAAGTGGATCCAGGATCCGGTGAATCCGGCACCGAGCCGCAACGAATTGCTGTTGAAGCTGTTCTTTGCCCGGCAGGTAGGTGGGGAAATCGCTCTGGGCCAGGTCCTGGTGTTCAAGGAACAGCTGCTTCAGCTGTCGCAGCATTACGAGGTCATCAGCGCACAGTGCGCGCGAGAGCTCGGCGACCAACCCGATCTCCCTTACTGGCGACTCACGCTCGAATATGGCCGGCTCGAGGCCGAGGCCCATCTGGCCTGGTGCGATAAAGCGATCGCTGCCCTACGCAAGATCGAGCGGAGTAAGAGTCGAGCGGGGCAGCGCGGTCGCAAGAAGTGAGGTCTGCAAATGACGAGAAGAACGGTTCTAGCAGTATCGGCGGCCTTTTCAATCTCGCTATGGCCAACCGGTTCGGTGTGGGGTCAGGCCACCGAAGCTCAGGCTGCTAGAACGGCCGCAATCAGAGCCGGAATTGCGGCACAGATGTCGGGCCGCATCGGCCGCTCCGGGCTGCGCCACTTCTTGGCCAGCTCCACCATGTTGGGTGAGATGCGAAACCGTGCTGCATCGTACCGCTCGGTGCAGCAGGTAGAGGATGCCAGGCTAGCGGCGTTGGACGGACTCATTGCCGGGCTGGATGCCGCGCTCCAGGATCCTTCCCTCCCCGAGCCGGAGCGCGCAGCACTCGAAGCGCAGCGCGCTGAGGCGCGGAGCGAACGGGAAGCCACTCCGGAGTACGCGGTCAACTACAACACTCTGACTGGTGACCTGGGTTCGCTCATTTACGTGACGTCGTTCGGGAATCGCCCGGTTCACTTCCATGGCCGCCTGGGTGCTCATCGACGGGGTGAGCGTGAGGACCGGCTGGGCGTGCGTGCGCCGGGTGGAAGCGTTGGCGCGCTCTACGCTCCGACAGACGACTGGGCAGTAGGACTCAGCGCGATAGTCAGCGGCTACGACGCGGACGTCCGTTCGTTCGATGGCAGCGCCGAGGGGCTCGGAGCAGGAGCACGGCTGGAGATTGGCTACATCGTGCACGCCAACTGGGCGCTCGGTCTGCGTACCGAGTTCCTTCGCTCCAAGGGAAACGTCGAAATCACTCGTGACAGTCGCTCGGGGCCGGTTCGAGTGACGCGTGACCAAACACAACTCCGCACCTACGTCCAAGGCGAGTTCATGGGTCGCGTGAGTGCCCGCGAGTGGAACTGGTTGCCGCAATCAATTGTGCTACAACCGCTGCTGGGCGTGTACTACCTGCGGACTCGGTATGACGAGACGGTGGACAACCTCGGCGAGGTCTCGACCGGTACTTTCGGTCCTATTGAAGAACTGGGTGTAGTCCGGTTGTCTCTCACTGGCAGCGCCGCCCTCGGGTCGAACGGTATGTGCGTACCGCATGTGCAGGTTGGGTATGACTACGAGCTAGTCACCAACATGGCCACCTTGCTCAAAGAGCCGCACACCATCTCAGCTGCGGCCGGGCTCACCTGGGTACTCGGGCGCAGCCAGAGAATCTCGCTGAGCTACACCCGGTACCAGGGATTGGAGAACCTGCGGACCGCGAACGATGTGAGTCTCGTCGCCACGCTCGACTTCTAGATGCGTTGGCAACGGCTCAGCGGCACCGACCTCGCCGGCGACTACTCGCGCCGGAAAATCTGACCACCCCAGACACAGCTATTCACCCGGCACGTGAACATGATCAGGTCGACGTCGTACTGACCCGACACAGGTGCCGTGAACTCGAGCACCGGTGTGTCGTCTGGTCTCACGTCTTCGGCCAGCGTCGAGTCTGACGCGTCCGCAATCTGCAGGTCGATGTCCAAGCACTCCTCATCGCACACCGCGAGGATCGCGTATTGCACTCCTGCTTCCAAGGTTACGGCGCGCGTGTCGATGCCGTCATCAGCGACCGCGCCGCCCAGTAGCTCACCGTCCGCTCGGTAACCCTGCTCCAGCAGTGCGCCCCGTCTGCGAACGAGATCGTTGCGAACGGCTAGCGGGAGGGTGGATGGAAGCTCGTCCACAGCAACGGCCCAGAAGTTGTTCTTTCGCATCACGTCCGGGAACTTCCCGATGGCATCGATCTCGACCTGTACCACTTGCTGACCGGCCGGCACGGTCACCGTTGCCGTCCGCGCCCCGGCCAGCCACGTGGTCACTGGTACCTCACGCTCGAGCGTCTCGCCGCCGGCCAGAGTGACCGTGAGTCGCGCAGGCATTGGAGCGTCACCTATGTCACGAACCACGATTTCGGTGCCGTTACGGCCGGCGGTTACGCTTGCGATCGACTGGTCCAGCACCCAGGTCTCGTAGTACCAGGCCTGCCAGAACCAATCGAGGTCCTGGCCGGTCGCCGTGTTGAAGTGGTTGAAGAAGTCCCACGGTTTCGGGTGTTTGAACGCCCACGTCCGTAGGTATCCCTGATAGGCGCGTTTGAACGTCTCCTCACCCAGCAGGGTCCGCAGCGTTATCAGGAGTGTGCCGGGCTTGGTGTAGGCATGAACGCCGTAGTGGCCAGGGGTATCCAGGTAGTCCGAATACCGCATCAGCGCACCCTCGTGGCCCGTGCGGGCCAGACCCACGTATCCGGCGATCTCTCCCGACTCGCCATCGTAGTCGGGGTAGAATTCAGCCATGGCGAGGTCACCATTGTAGTCGGTGGTCCCCTCATCCATCCAGGCGCGTCGCCGCTCGTCGATCGAGACGATCATGGGCACCCAATTGTGCGCCAGCTCGTGGGCCGTCACTGAGTACATTGCCCGGTCACTCGCCTGGTCGTAGCCGCCGATGATCGTCATCATCGGGAACTCCATCCCGCCCCCGAGGATTCCATTGCCCTCCACCGCGGTCGCATGACTGTACGGGTAAGGCACACCGGTATGGCGCGAGAGGAACTCGATGCTGTGCTGCGCGTAGCGGGCCGTCTGGCGCCAGCGCTCATGTGCGGGCCGGAAGATGGCTTCGGCCCGCGAGTACTCGGGTTGTCCGTCGCCGTCGCGATCGCCGACGCTCGTCCGTGCGACGTCCCACAGCGATCCGCGCGTGACGGAGTACGCGGCGTCGCGCACTGAGTCCGCGGTGAAGTGCCAGCTGAGCCGGCCGTCCGGACTCGCGCGCGTGCAGTCCGGGCCGAGGTCCGCTTCCGTGATGACGTGTACGACCGTGTCGCTCGTTTCAGCCTGGCGCAATCGCTCGATAATGTGGTCGGGCAGGACTTCGCTCTCGTTCGTCAGTTCGCCGCTACCCTGGACCAACCAACCCTGCGGAACGTCGAGCGTGACGTCATACTCGGCGAAACCGGAGTAGAACTCCGCCTGGCCCAGGAAAGGGTCTGTGTGCCAGCCTACGACGTCGTCGTACACAGCCATCTGTGGGTACCAGTAGGCCAGGAAAAAGAAGTCGTCGCTGTTCCAGCCCATGCGCCCACCGGCGCCGACCTGTGGGATCGTGTAACTCCAATCCAGCTGCAGCACCACCGAGTCGCCCGGTGCCACAGGGGCCGATGTGTTGATGAGGAGATTGGTCTGGCTCGTAACGTAGCCGGGACCGCGGAGCGGTCGCGCCTCCTCGAGCGTCTGACCGGCCACGGCAACGCGGGTGATGGTGTAACCACCGGTGATTTCGCCGGCGCGGATCCGGGGCACGTCGTCACGATGGAAGTTTTGGATCAGTTGCACTACCAGCCGGCTCAATGGGTTTGGCGAAGCGTTGCGGTACAGAATGCGCGTGGTGCCCTCGATGCGTTTCTCCGCGACATCTAGCCGAGCGGCGATCGTGTAGTGGGCCGATTGCTGCCAGTAGTTCGGCCCCGGGGCGCCTTC
>JBDGZZ010000231.1:0-11442 GCA_039588335.1 Gemmatimonadota bacterium
CCAAATCGGCAATTGACGTCTTGCGAACCTCAAAGATCAATCCCGGTTGCGCTTTGCGGTCTGCAGAAGCAGATACACGAATCCTCCCCATACACCTCCTAGCACGATCAACATCATGATCCAGCCACTTACACTCACGTTAGTTTCCTTCCCGGGCTCCCACGCGGGCAGCCCACCAGCGGTTTGCCAGAACCAGAACTCCGATTAGCAGTCCCCACTGCAAGAGGGTGGTCCCCAGACTCAATTTGTGGAATGGATTCCACCACCCATCTGGATCGTACACAGCCACAGCCTGATAGAACCACCAGACCATGAGTGCCAGGAATTCGAGGGGAATTACGTACTTAATGACGAAGATGTACCACTTGCCGACCGGCCTCGCTTCCTCGTCGGTGTTTATCAACTCATCACGAAAACGACGCACTCCGAACTTACTGACGGCTAGAGAGATGAAAAGACCGGAGACTATCAAGCCGAGTCCCCACACCCAGTCTTGATTTTGGAAGAACCCGAGCTTCCATGCCGACGGAATCCCAAGGAGAAATGCCACGACACCGACCAGCGGTACCGCTCTTTCCCGTTTGATTCCCAAGTCCACGCCGATGCGCGTTGCCATCTCGATCATTGCGATCAGCGAAGACATAGCGGCGAAACTCAGCGCTAGGAAGAACAGTGATAGGAAGAGTCGTCCTGCCGGTATCTGTTGGAAGAGCTGAGGCAGCCAGATGAAAGTGAGTCCCTCATTGCCCGCTCCCAAGGCGACTCGCGCGTCAGCCTCGGGCAGCACAGCGAACACAGTGCACATGATGGCGATGCCTGCGAGCAGCGAAGCAGCGTAATCGCCGAACGCCGTTGTGTAACCAGTTAGTACGAAGTCGTCCTTCTTGCGCAGGTATACGCCGTAGGTCATGACTAGACCCCACGCAGCCCCGACGCTCCAGGCAGACTGGCTCAACGCTTCCAGCCACACCTGGTGAGACAGCAACTCACTCCAAACCGGTGTGAACAAGAAGCCAAGTCCCTTGACGGCATCGGGCAGTGTGACTGCCCGCAGCGCGGCCACGACCAACAGTATGAACAAGATGGGTATCAGTATCCGGTTCGTGCGCTCGATGCCTTTGACTACACCGCGGGAGATGATGAAACAACCGATCACCAACGCCAAGAAGTGATAAAACATCGGCTCGAAGCTGCCGGTCGTCAGGCTCTGCCAGTAAGCATCTTGATCACCGCCGGCCAGTCCTGACCCGAGGGTGGCGAAGAAGTACTTGATGCACCACCCGGTGACGACCGAGTAGTAGAACATGATGAAACAGGTGCAGAGGCCGACGAAAGCCCCCATCCAGTTGTACCTTCCTCCTATCAGGTGGCCGATGGCTCCGGCTGGGCCTCGACGCGTGTGCTTCCCGAGCGCAAACTCGCTGAGCACCAGGGGGACTGACCAGGCGAACATGAACACCAGCCACGCGATCAAGAACGCGCCACCTCCGTTGGCGGCGGCAACCCTGGGAAACCGCCAGATGTTGCCGGTGCCGACGGCCATGCCGATGGCCGCCAGCAAGATGCCCCAACGCGAGCTGAATTGGTCGTTGTTTTCTGTCATGCGAAGCCTCGTTGACGTTGCGCGGCCAACCCCGGATTACTGGCCGGTCATCTTAGCCCGATTTCGCAGAAATGGGAACAAGCCGGTTGAGGCTAGGCCCAGAACAGGCCGAAGATCTGTCAAACTAGGTCCCCCGGATACCCGTTATCTTTCATGACCCGCCGGTAGCACATTGACGCCTGAACCGGAGACCGCAAGTCCATGATGTACGAAATGACCACGAGGCTTGCAGCTGTGGAAGTGTTGACGCGAGCCAAGACGTTTTTTGCCGAGCGTGTGCCGCAATACAGCGCGTTCTTGGAGAAGGAAGGACCTGGATTCGCGACGTTCCGGGGCCAAGGAGGAGAGGAAATTGCGGTGGCCGCTCTCGAAATGGAAAAAGGCGCGAAGGTCCGTGCCTCCTCCATGCTACACCATCAGGCAATAGGCCGTTTCTTCTCGACACTGCCTCCTGTAGGGGATGAGTAGACCATGACCGCGAAGTCCGAGTTGACCGTCAGGGTTTGGGTAGAGGGGGCGTGGGATACAGTGTCGCTGACGGTCGCCCCCGACTGGCAGGTAGGCAGGGTAAAGGCAGAGGCCATCGAGGCAGCGTTCGGGAGCTCAGATCCGGCCGACTATCAGGTCAAGTTTCATGGAGCCCGGGTGTTGGACGAGAAGGCGTCCCTTGCTGAGATGAAGGTGGCCGATTCGGCCACGCTGACCCTGCTGTGGGCGCGCCGCAGACCCATCCGGTGACCCCACCTGCCGATCGGCTCATAACGCGCGCCGCATGACGGTACGTGTCTTCTGGCATCCCTCTTCGCTGAAACACAGCGGAGGCTTGGGTCATCCGGAGTCGCCAACGCGGCTCGAGGCTGTCCTGGCCGAGCTGAAGTCTCCGACTCTCCCGTGCGAGGTCGATTGGCACCTAGCCGAACCGGCACCAGAGGATCTCTTGCTGGCAGTCCATCCGGGGCAGTACCTCGCTGGCATTCAGGATCTCGCGGAACGAGGAGGAGGTCGGCTGGACGAGGATACGTCGGTGAACGAGCACAGCTATGTTGCGGCTGTTCATGGGGCGGGAGCTGCTATTGCGGCAGCGGAAGCCTCTCTTTCGGGTTCGCCGGCGTTCGCCGCCGTCCGACCTCCGGGACACCACGCAACTGCCGACACGGCCATGGGGTTTTGTCTCGTGAACAACGTGGTGGTAGCAGCCCGCTGGGCCCTCGACCAATGGGGGATTGGGCGGGTGTTGATTGTCGATTGGGATGTGCACCATGGCAACGGCACGCAGGCGCTGGTCGAGGGTGACGAGCGCATCCGGTACGTGTCGCTTCACCAGTGGCCCCTATACCCGGGCACGGGACGAGAGGAGGAGCAGGGTGTTGGCAATGTCTTCAACGTTCCGCGTCCTCCGGGACTTCCCCGTAACAGTTACGTCGCTGACCTGAATCGAGCCGTTGCCAGATCGACCGATGCCTGGATGCCCGATCTGATCCTGATCTCGGCGGGGTTCGATGCCCTGGCGGGAGATCCACTTGCGGGCTTCACCCTCGAACCTGAAGACTATGCTACTTGGACCAATCAATGGCGTGAAATAGGTGCACCCATCGCGTCTGTCTTGGAGGGTGGCTATGTGCCCCACAGAATCTCCAAGGCAGCCGCGGCCCATGTCGCGGCGCTTGCTTGAGCGCTAGCCCACCGTAAGTTGGACCCATGCCCCGCCGGCTTGCTTCAACGACCCTCCTGTCAATTCTCCAGCCTTGGACCGAGGTTGAAGAGCCGATCCATCGTCGGGTCGCCAGACTGGCCGACGCGGAGACAGGCCAGGAAACACTATGGGTCGGCTGCGGTGCCGGGAGATCGGTCCTGTGGTGGTCGGAACGGTTCAAGACGTTCACCGAGGGGCTAGATCCCGAGCCGGAGGCGATCGAGGCAGCCGAGGAGGCGGCGCGACAGGCTGGTCTGACCAAGTCGACCACCTTTCAGGTTGCGGACCCGACCAACTTGCCTCACCAGGATCAGGTATTCGACATCACCATCGTGCATATGCTTCATCTTCCGGCTCCTGACGGCAGAGCGGTCGTGTCCGAAGCTGGCAGGGTAGCGCGACCCATGGGCACCGTGATCGCACTGGTGCCCTCTTGGCTCCAGACGCCGGTGGAGAAGGACGCTCGTGTGGTAAACGCACTGGGGATGTCGCCGCAGCTTCCGGTTGAGTGGAAGGGTTTCCTTCGGGAGGCTAAAGTGGTCGAGCTGAGCGTGGAGGAAGCTGCTGGAGAAGGTCGCTGGATAGCACATAACGTGTTTGCCCTCATGGTTCGCGGCTGGAGGGCAGCAGGTTGGGCGGGTGTCCGGGCCGTGCTCGGGCGAGATGTGCGAACCCTGCGCCGCCTGGCCAGGAAGCGCGTGCTCAGCCTCTCGATCATCAAGGGAACACGCTGGCCGCACGGCTAGCCGCGTATCTGGTGGGGCGCGCATGATCCCAACGACGTGCCACGTCGCCCTCCCTATCCCAGCCCGGCATCCCTACTCATATGCAATCCCAACGGGACTGGCAGACCGGGTAGTCCCAGGTGCACGTGTGGTCGTGGGCGTTCGCAATCGGGAGATGGTTGGAGTCGTGATTGGTGTGGATGACGCCGCAGCAGACGATCTCAAGCCAGTGCTCCTGGTTCCTGATCCGGTGCCCCTCCTACCCGAACGACTGCTGCAATTGGGCGAGTGGGTCGCCGGCTATTACACCACTCCCATTGGACTAAGTCTTCGCTCGATGCTTCCAGCAGGTCTGTGGGGCAGCTCCCGGACAGTTGCGGAGCTGCGCGACTCTGGCGCCGCAGCAGGCGGTGCCAGCGCAGACCTGGTCCGGGCCTTGGAGCGAGCGGGAGGTCGAGCCTACGCGACAACCCTGTCACGTAGGCTGAAAAGGCCGGTGTGGGAGCTACTGCAACGGCTTGAGAGAGCAGGGGCAATAACACTCGAAACCGAACCTCCAAACCTGGGGCCGTCGGCAGGTACCGAGCGGATACTGGTGCTGACGACTCCGTTGCCTTCGCTGCTCGAGCGGGAAGGCACCTTCGGAAGGGCTGTGCGACAGAGGGCGGCGTATGAAGCGGTGGACGCACTGGGAGGTGAAGCCCCCGTACCTCACCTGGTGGATCAGCTTGGCTTTTCACGGTCTGTACTGAACGGACTGGTTTCTCGTGGAGTTGCCCGTTTGGAGGAACGCGAGCGCCTGCGTGATCCATTCAGCCAAAGTAGTGCCGCGGCTCCGCCTTCCCCGACGGAAGGGCAGGAAGCTGCCATGGTGCAGATACGGAACATCTCACCAGGCGGTGTCGCCTCGCTCTTTGGTGTAACCGGGAGTGGCAAGACCCTGGTGTATCTGGAGGCGTTTCGCGAAGAGGTGGAGGGTGGCGGTGGCGTGATCGTTCTTGTACCTGAAATATCCCTCACGCCGCAGACAATAGCCCGCGTACGGGGAGTGTTCGGCACCGGAGTCGCCGTACTCCATTCCGGCTTGTCTGATGCAGAACGGGCGGATGGGTGGCGCGCCCTAGCGTCGGGTAGCCGCCGTGTGGCGGTTGGGGCCCGGTCTGCGGTGTTCGCGCCCGTACCCGACCTGGCCGCAATCATCGTAGATGAAGAGCACGATGCCAGTTACAAGCATGGGGAAGCGCCGCGGTATCACGCGCGCGACGTGGCGATAAAACGCGGCAAGATTGAGGGCACTAGGGTCGTTCTGGGGAGTGCCACCCCATCCCTGGAGACGTGGGCGGCCCGTGACCGGATTACGGTGGTCTCCCTGCCACACCGAGTCAACGCCCGGCCGCTTCCGGAAGTGACGATGGCGGACATGCGAACTGAGCCCCGAGTTGGAGAGAGCGGCGCCGTACCGTGGACTGAGGCGCTCGATCAGGCGGTGAGTGCAGAACTGCATGGCGGGAACCAGATCATATTGTTGCTGAATCGAAGGGGGTTCGCACACTTCCTACAGTGCCCCGATTGCGGGTCGGTTCGTGAGTGTCCGCACTGTAGCATTTCGCTCACCGTACACCAGACTCCGCCGAGACTTCGCTGTCACTATTGCGGGCATGATGATGCCATTCCACAGCGCTGTGACCAGTGCGGACATGACACACAGCAGACGCGGGGTATGGGCACTCAGCTACTGGAGAAGTGGTTGGGGGAGCGGTTCCCAAGTGCTCGACTGGCTCGAATGGACGCCGACACCACGTCGGCCAAGTGGTCGCATGGGCGGATCTTGGACGCAGTGGCTCGGCGCGAGGTTGATCTCTTGTTCGGGACTCAGATGATAGCCAAGGGACTCGATTTCCCTGGGGTGACGTTGGTCGGAGTAGTCGATGCAGACACCGGACTCCACTTGCCTGATTTCCGTGCCGCGGAACGGACGTTCCAGTTAATAGCTCAAGTCGCAGGAAGAGCGGGGCGAGGACCAAAGGGAGGACGCGTGTTCGTGCAGACTAGGACCCCTGACCACTACGCCTTGAAAGCGGCTGCGCAACATGATTTTGAGGGCTTCGCGGAACAGGAACTGGTAATGCGTGAGGAACCAGCGTACCCACCTCACGTTGGTCTGGTCAACGTGGTGGTGAGCGGCCTGAAAGAGACAACCGTCGCAGATGCTGCGAGTGAGGTTGCAGGTTGGCTGCGTGGCTTGGCACAGGCTCGGACCGGTGGAGAGGTAGAAGTGATTGGACCTGCCCCAGCGCCTCTGGCGCGCATAAAACGTCGGTGGCGGTGGCACGTTCTCTACCGCTCCCCCGATCGGGGGCTGCTCGATCGGGTGACGCAATACGCTGCGCGCCGAGTTCCACATGCGACGTCCGGCCATGTGCGGGTAGCGTTCGACAGGGATCCCGTGTCCGTGTTGTGATTGTTGCTTGATGCGTCCACATGTCACCGGTATCTTGCTTTTCCGCCGACCGATTCTTCAAGAAACAGCGGAGGCATTTGTGGCAATAGAGGTACCTGTTGGCGCCACGCGTTCTCCGGGGCTCGGCTTGGGTTGGACACGCACGGCGCAGAGTCTAGGGGAGGTGGTACCGGCGAGTGAGATCGAACGGATTTGGCTCTTCCCGCCGGTCCGCAGAGAGGAGCGTGAATGGGGAGTGGCGGTGGTGTCCCGAATCGCAGACGGTGAGCGCCGGCGCATCTACACGGCGAGCTATATGTTGATCGTACGTGGCCGCGAAAGGGGGCAGGGTAAGATTGCTGTGGAAGAAGTGGGTGAGAGTCCCATCTCGGTAATGCATGAGGTGATCAAGGGCGTGCAAGAGAGGGCGGGTGAGGCCGAGCCTCCGGTCGAGATAGCACCTGATATATGGTACCCGGCCGACGACGAGGCGGCGGACCCGGAGGGCACCGTTGAGGTGCCAACTGAGGAAGGGCGCACATGATAGATCCCAAGATGTTTCTGCCGAGCAGGGCTTTTCTGACGAAGGGGATCGGCCGCCATCGGGAAAAACTCACCAGTTTCGAGGAAGCGCTGCGTGAAGCTCGCATTGCGCAGTACAACCTCGTACGGGTGAGTTCAATTTGGCCACCACACTGCGAGATGGTGCCGAGGAAGGTCGGTGTGGCCAATTTGAAGACAGGCCAGGTGGTCTTTGCCGTTGTGGCGGAAGCGGCCACAAACGAGCCCTCCAGACGTGCCACAGCGTCCGTTGGTCTGGCCATTCCAGCGGATTCATCACACCACGGATACATATCGGAGCACCATGCGTTCGGAGTCGGCAAGAGAGCCGCAGGTGATTACTCCGAAGACCTCGCGGCCAGCATGCTAGCGACAGTACTGGGTGTTCCGTTCAATCCCGACCAGGCCTGGGACGAGCGGAAGGAGCAGTGGAAAGTTTCCGGGGAGATCGTACACTCCACTAATAACAGCTGCACGGCAGAGGCCCAGGATGACGGCAAATGGGTTACGGTCGTGAGCGCCGTGGTGTTCTGCGGATGAACGAATTCAGGGACCGGGGCCAACCTTCGGAGATTCCACCACAGCTCAGTGACTTGCCGTGGGCGCCTCCCGAGTCGTTCCTGGCAATGCCGCGGGAAGAGGCACCGTTTGCGACCTCCCCAGTCGTAATCCTGCCGGTTCCTTATGAATCCACGGTATCGTACATGGGTGGAACCCGTTTTGGTCCGCGGGGCCTGCTGCATGCGTCTCGTTTTCTCGAGCTGTACGATCACGAACTCGATTTCGAGCCGTACGAGGTTGGAGTTCACACTCTGCCGGAACTCGTTCTGCCCGATAGCGGTCCGGAGTTCGCGTTGGCAGAGCTGCAGCGGGCGATCGACGGACTGATCGAAGCTGGTAAGTTCGTGGTCATGCTTGGTGGTGAGCACAGCGTGTCGGGTCCGGCCGTGCTCGCCCATGCTTCAAGGCATCCGAAGGGGGCCCTGTCCGTCCTTCAACTCGATGCCCACTCCGATCTCCGTGCGGAGTACGAGGGAACTCCATTCTCACACGCGTGTGTGATGTATCGCGTTCACGAGCATGTACAACTAGTCCCGGTAGGCATTCGCTCGCTCACGTCCGATGAGAGACAACTGATTAGGGCGAAGAACATCCCCGTTGTATACGGTCACGAACTGAGGCAGGAAGACTGGGTCGACAGGGCCATCGATCCGTTGGGTGAAGACGTCTACATCACGATAGACGTGGACTACTTTGATCCGGCGCTCATGCCCTCCACGGGTACTCCTGAGCCTGGTGGCGGTGAGTGGTACGATACACTTCACCTTCTCGAGCGAGTGTTTCGGGAAAGGAACGTGGTGGGCTGTGACGTCGTGGAACTCGCTCCGATACCGGGGATCGTAGCTCCTGATTTCCTGGCAGCGAAACTGGTTTACAAGCTGATTGCCTTCTTTGCCAAGCACGGCGGGAACTAACCGGCGGACTTGACTGTTTTGAGATTCTGATGACAGGAGAATCCGTTGCTCTTCCGATCGCGTTCCTGGCAGGTGTCTTGAGTTTTCTCTCGCCCTGCGTGCTGCCGTTGGTGCCAAGCTATGTGTCGTTCATCACCGGGCTGTCCATGGACGAGTTGGGAGAGCGACGCTGGACCGCGTTCACGCACGCGTTGTTCTTCGTTTCCGGATTTACGATCATCTTTCTTGCTCTGGGGGCGACGGCTACCGCCCTAGGCAGGTTCCTCCAATACAATCAGGCCTGGCTCGAGCGCATCGGCGGTTTGCTGATAATCGTGTTTGGTCTCTACCTGCTTGGGGCTTTCAACTGGGGGCCTCTCGCCAGGGAGAGACGAGTTCACGTACAGGACAAACCGGTCGGTTACCTAGGTAGCCTATTGGTGGGGCTCGCATTCGGCGCAGGATGGACTCCGTGCATAGGTCCGATCCTCGGCTCGATTCTGGCGTATACCAGCGCCCAAACGACGAATCTCACACAGGGAATGCTGCTCCTTTTCGTCTATTCGCTGGGACTCGCTATCCCGTTCCTCGTGGCCGCCCTGGCCGTCGAGAAGTTCATTGACTGGTTCAAGAAGTACCGGCGGTTCATGCCCGTCACGACCAAGCTCGCCGGCAGTATTCTGGTGGCTGTGGGGCTCCTGCTGGTGACCGGCTATTTCTCGATTCTGGCGAACTGGCTGCAGGGGCTCACTCCCGAGTTCCTCCGGTCCCGGATCTAGGACTGTCCGGCGCAGTGTGATCTGCGCCACTTGCTCTGATAACTCGAATCTCCCACCTTAAAACCCAGCTCGCCGAGCGGTGTATAAGGTTCTGAAGAGTCTCGTTGTGGAGGTATACCTATGTTAGTTGATCGAGCTACCGCCGGTTCATTGTTGGTGGCGTTGCTCGTTGTGGGGTGCGGGGGCTCTGAGCCACCGGCCGAAGACCTGGAGCGGGACCTCAGCCTGCCGCCGGCAGAGTCTGTGGCCGTCCTGAACGATGAGCCCGTAGTAGCGGAGAACTCGGAGCCGGTTGCTGAGACTCCGGACCCGCCACCACCGAGAGAGAGTCGGCCGACACCGACTCCACCACCGCCGGCTCCTGAAGAGAATCCGGAACCGGAGGTTGGCCCTGAGCCACTTTCGTTGGGGCGGGGCACCGTCCTGGAGCTGTTATCGGCGGACACCATCAGCTCGCGGATGAGTGTCGTCGGCGATCGGGTCATGGCCACCACATCGAGCGAGATACTGGATGAAGAAGGCCGCGTTGTCATACCGGCTGGGGCAGTTTTCACCGGCGAGATCACCGAGATCGAGCCCGCCGGAAGCCCGGGTGGTGTGGGGACGATGGTGTTGTCGTTTACCGAAGCCCACTTCGGTGGTGGCTCACATGCCATCTCAGCGGAGTCCGACAGTCTGGGCTTCGAGATGAAGGGGCAGGGGGTGTCTGGCGGCGACGCAGCCAAGGTAGGTGCGGGCGCTGTAGTCGGAGCCGTAGCAGGCCGGGTTGTTGGCAAGAATACCAAGGGGGCCGTTATCGGAGGGGTGGTCGGAGCAGCGGCGGGTGCAGCCGTGGCTGCGGCGACAAAGGACCAAGACATAATCCTGCCGGCGGGCGGGTACATCAGGGTCGTGCTGAACGAACCGCTGGTGGTTGAGTCCGGTACCTGATAGACGATCCGATCGCAACATGTCTCTGAGCCGGGGCCTTTCCAGGGCCCCGGTTTTCTGTTAATGCTATCACCATGCCAGACCATGACTTTCTGGACCCCAGATTGACGGAGCAGAGGAACCCCCGGACTGCCGGCATCGATGTGGCCTCCTCGGAGGAAATAGTCGACCTACTTCACGCAGAAGACAGAACGGTCCCGGGCTCAGTCCACGCGGCTCGGGAACCTCTTGGGCGCACGATCGATCGCGTGGTGTCGGCTTTCGACGCGGGAGGGCGCCTTATTTACGTTGGTGCTGGGACAAGTGGACGCCTCGGAGTGCTCGATGCGGCTGAGTGCCCTCCGACTTTTGGCTCTCCCCCCGAGATGGTCTCTGGAATCATTGCGGGCGGGTCGGCGGCGCTGGTTACGAGCCAGGAGGGAGCAGAGGACGACAAGGAGGCCGCGAGGGCTGCGATCGATGAGCGGCGTGTGAGCCAGATGGACGTCGTGGTCGGAATCGCGGCCAGCGGCACAACTCCATATGTGCGAGCCGCTCTCAATCACGCTCTACGCTTGGGGGCGACTACGGTGCTCGTGACGTGTGCCGAACCGCCGGGCGACTTGGCAGAGTCTTGCGACGAGGTCATCGTCGCTCGGGTTGGTCCGGAGGCCCTGACCGGATCGACGCGTCTCAAGGCGGGGACCGCGACCAAGCTGATTCTCAACACGATTTCTACCGGAGCGATGATCCGGTCTGGCAAGGCTTACGGCAACCTCATGGTCGACCTCGTGGCGCTGAGTGAGAAGCTACGCGACCGAGGGGAGCGTATTGTGATGGAAGTGGGAGGCGTAGGCCGTGAGGAGGCCAAGAGCGTAATCGAGGCGGCCGGTGGAAGCGTCAAGCTCGCGGTAGTGATGGTGCTTTCGGGCCTGGATGCCTCGGAAGCCGGCCACCGACTACTGGAGGCTGGAGGGATAGTCAGAGCGGTTGCAGGCGATCCTCCACCCGTGGTGCAGTGACAGCGCTCGCCGTAGGCCTCATGTCGGGAACCTCACTCGACGGATTGGACGCGGCCCTCGTTCGTATCGTGGACCAGCATGATGTTGAGTTGCTCGCCTTCAGATCCCGTGAGTTTGAAGCGGCTGAGCGCAGCGAGATCATGCTGGCAATCTCCAACGGGTCTGCCCGCGATCTGGCGCTTCTCGATGTCCGTCTCGGTGAGTTGTTCGCCGACGCTGCGCTGACGCTACTCGAGTCGGCGGGCAGGAAGCCGGC
>JBDGZZ010000232.1:0-6535 GCA_039588335.1 Gemmatimonadota bacterium
AACCGCGTCTCTCGCCATGGACGTGGCTGAGAAGCACGACGTACTCGTGACCGTCGGAGTGGAACCCACGCGACCCGAGACGGGGTACGGGTACGTCCTGCCCGGCGACAAGCTCGAAGGTGAAGCAAAGCGGGTGCAGGAGTTCATCGAGAAACCCGATGCAGAACGCGCAGTTCATCTCATGAACTCGGGCGCGTTGTGGAACAGTGGCCTATTCGCGTGGACCGCCCAGAGGTTCCTGGCTGAAACACGGGCCGTGGCGCACGAGGTCGCACCGCACATGGGTGCGCTGTTGCGCGGTGACGTTGAAGCGTTCTTTGCAGCCGTCGTTCCTGTTGCCGTGGACGTGTCACATTTCGAACGCAGTGAGCGCGTAGCCTGTGTTCCCGGACGTTATCCCTGGGACGACGTGGGTACGTGGGCCGCTCTGGGGCGCGTTCGCGATGAAGACGAATCGAACAACGTGCTCGTGGGTGATGTCTTCCAGCGACGCGCAGAAGGATGTGTGATCTGGGCCGAGCGTGGAGCAATCGTGCTGGACGGTGTAGCTGATTTGGTGGTCGTGCACGCAAACGGTGTCACACTCGTGACGACGAAAGAAAGATCTGCTCATTTAAAGAACCTCATCGATGAACTGCCTGAGGAGATCCGGAGACTTACTCAATGACCGCGGTGTTCTTACTGGAGCCCGAAACGAGCTCTGCATGGTTTCCCTTCGCCGACTCCCGTCCGGTCTGCGAGCTGCGCGCCGGCGCGTGGCTGATCAGGGAGCGGTGGGAGGGAGTGGCGGATGGAGAAACGCAGGCCGTCTTCGGGGGGAAGCATCTACAGACCTTCTGTGAAGATGGAGTTCCTCCCGTCAGCGCGCGCGAAACGGTGACAGGACCCGCCCTCATAGGACGCTCCGACTTCGCCCCAACCGGGCTCTCGGCAGACCTCCCCAGGGTGCCAGCTCGCCTGGTAAACGACGACGTGACCGTGGGTTGGTGGGTACCCGAGGGTGAAACTTGGGAGAGTGAGCACGAGGACTGGGATGCACTGGAGATCGAGGGAATGTTGCTGCACGGCGCCTACGACGTGGTGACGGCACTGGAACATCTGTTGACAACGGATACCACCGACTTCACCCACGAAAAGAGCGATCCTCTTCCTCAAGGCTGCATAGTCATCGGTGATCCCTCCGACGTCGTGATCCTTGGCGCGTCGGTTGAGCCTGGCACTGTCTTCGATGTACGCCAGGGAGTGATCGTGATCGAGCAGCACACCCACGTGCAGTCCGGCGTCCGATTCGAGGGACCTGTGTATGTCGGTCCCGGGTGCCAGATCTTGGGCGGGACCGTGCATCAATGTTCCATCGGCCCGTTGTGCAAGGTTCGCGGAGAAATCTCGAGTACAGTATTGCTGGGCTACGCCAACAAGGGACACGACGGGTTCGTAGGTCACTCGGTGCTGGGGCGCTGGGTGAACCTCGGCGCGGGTACTACCACTTCGAACCTCAAGAACACTTACGGGGAGATCCGGCTCAGGATAGGCGGTAGCGAGATTGAGACGGGGAGACAGTTTCTGGGATGCCTATTCGGTGACCACTGCAAGACGGCAATCGGAACAATGCTCAGCACCGGTGCGGCAGTTGGCGCCGGCGCAAATGTCTTTGGCCATACGAGTGCTGCCAAGTACGTTGCGCCCTTTGCCTGGGGCGACACAGGCGACTCCATGAACCGCGACGGGTTCCTGAAGATTGCGCAACGCGTCATGCCGCGGCGGCGAGTCGAGTTCACGGAGCAAATACAGAATATGCTGGAGACCATCTACGACCACGCCACGACCTCATGAAGGTCGCCGTCCTGGGCTCCGGTAGTAGAGGCAACTCAATCGCAGTACAGGACTCCGATCAACTCATCCTGATCGATGCCGGCTTCGGTGCCAAATCACTGAAGCGGCGCGCCAAGGCGGCAGACGTTCCATTGGAGCGCGTGACCGCCATTCTGCTGACCCACGAGCATGGGGACCATGTTCGTGGAGCGGCCGTGCTCGCGCGGGACTTGGACTGCCCGGTGTATGCGTCGTCCGGCACTCTCAGAGCAATTTCACGACGACACAAAGGACTCAAGACGGTCGAGATCGCACCGAGTGGACCCGTGCGATTGAACGGCTTGCAGGCCAGTGCTTGCTTCACCAGCCACGACGCAGCCGAACCGCTGGCGTTCACTCTGGAGAGTACCTCAACAGGACTCAGAGTCGGACTTGCGAGCGATCTCGGTTCCCCGTCTGTAGAAGTCAAGGCACTGCTCTCGGGCTGCAACTGTCTGATGGTCGAGTCCAACCATGACGACACTATGCTGCGGAACGGTCCCTACCCCGCTGTGGTGCGGTATCGGATTGCCGGACCCGGTGGCCACCTGTCAAACCGGGCTGCAGCCCAGCTAGTGCGCGACTTGGTGCACGATCGCCTGGAAACCGTTGTCTTGCTCCATTTGAGTGACCGGTGTAACCGTCCCGAGCTAGCGCTGCGAGACGTGGGGGCGGCGCTGGAGTCGCGTGGATTCGGCGGCACGCTCATGGTGGCCCACCAAGACAAACCGCTGCCGCTGTTCGACGTGGCTCGAGAGAAACAGCAGCTTTCGTTGGAGATGCTGGCCTAGGCGGCCGGCAGTGGTTGGTCTTCAGTAAGCATTGCCACGCGTGGCTCCCAGTTGCGCATCATGCCGACGAATTCGTGCGCAACCTTACCGTCGAACTCGACCCCTGATCGCTCCTCCAGATAAGCCAATGCTTTTGCGGAGGGCCACGCATCCCGGTAGGGTCGTTTGGTTCTGAGCGCATCGTACACATCGCAGACGTGCACCAGCTTGCTCGCTCGATGGCAATCCCGCGCGTACGTGAGAGACGGGTACCCGCCGCCGTTCAGCATTATGTGATGCTCGTAAGCGACTACCGCCGCCATGTCCAGGTCTGGCTGAGTTGCGATGATGATACGGGCACCCTCAGTCGGGTGCTGGTTCATCACCTCACGCTCCTCATCCGTTAGCTTGCCGGTCTTGTTCAGGATTTCGAGCGGTATCTTCACCTTCCCCAAATCGTGCAGCAGTCCCGAGACCCCAAAAGCGCGCACGTCCTGAGCGCCGAACTCCAGCCACTCCGCCAGGCCCATGGTCAGCACCGAAACATTGAGCGAATGTGTCGTGGTATACTCATCGAACTCGCGGATCTTCAAGAGTGGCAGCAGCATCTGCTGGTCGCCGTGCATCGCAACCGATAGTGCCCTGACGACAGACTCGACCTCAAGCATGGGAAGGCCCGCGCCGCTGGACACTTCTTGATGAAGCCAACGGACGGTATCCGCTTCTTCACCCATGGTGAGAGCGATCGTCGCCGTTTCAATCGGCTCGGTGAGTCCTTCTTCTCCGCGGATGCCAATTTCTCCCCATCTAATCCCGGATGGCCGCAGTTGCCGCGCTTCGGCGGTGTTCAGTCCCACCCCTCCGATGAGTGCCTGAGTGTCCTCCAGGAAGGCCTCGATGTCGTCACGGGTCGTGGTGCGATCGAACTCCAGCCGCTGGATACCAACCCGAGAGAGACGGCGGCTCCACTCCCAACCACGCATTTCCCGCAACGGTGACTTCCCGTAGACGACTTCGTCGGCGAGAAACGAGTACCGCGGTGTCGCATCTTCCGCGAGCAGGTCCGTCAGCTTCTGGTAAACGTGGTCCAGAGCCCGCTCACGCGATGAGTGGCCTTCAGGATACAGCGCCAGAGCTGCAATGGCCTGCGCAAACGCGTTCAAGAAATTCGCGGCTTCCGACATGGCCTGTTACCCTTCGCCTCTCGCGGCCCTTGCCACGTCCGGATCCTTTGACTTTGCTGCAGCCTTCAGAACACGCTTTGCACGCTCGTCACCTTCGTACGAACGTAGAGCCTTTAGAACCGCCATGAACTCAGTGCCCTTCGATAATGCCTTGCGTCCAAAGAACGACTTCCGTTTTGGCCTAGCCATCGTGAGCAGCGCATCGAGTGCGGCCAGGCGACCACACGCCCCCAGCACGTTGATGGCGGCTATCCTCTGATCCCGCGCCTGGGCTGAAACCGCCCGCTGCACAACCTGCGGTATCGCCGCCTCGGGACACGATTCCAGCGCTGCCAACAGACCCAATCGTACGATACCCTCTTCCGAATCGGCCAGCGCCGTGCAGATGGCCCTGGTGCGTTGGGCAGGGTCCCCCAGCACGACCTGAACGGCCTTTCTCCGCACCCTTGCATCTCCATGTTGCAGCAGCTTGACGCCGTTGAAACCCGGTGGCAAGTCGGGGAGACCCGCCAATACGGACAGCATGTTGCGTTGCACGTACCAGCGCGGATCGTCCATCCACGCAACCACCCTGGGGCCTACGTCGCTACCCAGCGCTACCAGCTTGTCGATCAGCAGGCGTCTTGCCTGTGTCGCTTCCGACTCGGCCAGAACGTCGAGCATCGGTTCGGCAGCCTGCATTCCAACTTTGTCTATGATGGCACCGAGCACCACGGCATCGACCGGATCTGCACTGACGACTTCACGGATCTTGGCGACGCTTCCTATGTACCCCCAAACCGTCTGAGTCACTGCAGGCGCATCTGCCTCGTTGATCGTGTCGATCACCCACTTCAACTCCCCCTCTTCCATCAGCGCGTCGATGACTCCGTACAACATATCTCCGGCTCCATCCACCTCCAGGGCCATCTCCAGAAGCCGCCGCGGTTCCGGCTTGAACTTCGCCTCGGCGGGGACTGAAAAACGTGCCCTCTCACCGGCCATTGCCTGCAGCGACTTGCTGTATTCATCCGGATTGGGATCGGCCAGGCTCCAATTCTGAATCAGCCCCTGCACCTGCTCTCGCAGCGAAATCTCAGCTTGCTCGCGGCGGGCTCCCGTCCCTTCAGAGGCGTGCATCGAGAGTTTCTCCAGCATGCGGACCAGTGAGTGAGATATGTTCTGCTCCTCGGTGCTCTACCACGCTTTCACGAGATCGACGACAGCGTCGAGCGTCATCCCCTCACTGGCATTCAGCATGAACCGTTGCCTCTGGGCCCGGTCCCCACCCATGTGCAGCAATCGCTCCTTGGTTTGGTCATCGAGCGACGAGACCATTCTCGACACTCGTTTCTTGAGCGCCACCGCTTCGCTTCCCTGCGCGGTACGAAGTTCTTCTGCAATCTTGAGCAGGTATCCCACGATGACCTGGTCGTAGGCGGTTCCTCCTTCATGTTGGTCGATTGCCCGGGCGACGACAGTTGGGTCGGTGTTTGGCGGTGGCGTATTGTCACCCTCTCCGATTTGATCGGCGGCTAATGCCGCCCGCGCAAGCCCCACCCACAACTGGTCCGCCCGGGTACGGGCATCACCCTCTTCTTCGTCTTCAACTTGCCGCTCGGGCGCACCGACGAGTTCCAGTGCATCGTACGTCAGCGAATAGAGCGTGATGCTCGGCCACGCAGTTAGCTGCGAACTCGGGCCGAGACCGAGCGGTTTCCCGGTTCGATCGGCTTCTACGGCCAGAATCGCGAGCAGGTCACGGATTTGCCCACCGTCGGCCCCTTGGCGGAATGTCACGGCCCCCAGGTGGTGACGGTGCAGCCGACCGGCGAGGTCGGCCAACACAGGATTCTTCACATCGGTCGCAACGCCCTCGATCACCAGTTGGTTGCGCGCCACGCCGAGCGACAGGGTCCCGTGATCTGCTACGAGCGGTGCCAGGAGTCCGGCCACTCGTTCAGCCGCCGGTGCCAGTGATGGATGGCCCTCTGGATACATGGCGTGTTTGTGAAGCGAGATCGAGAGTTCGATCAGGAAATTGGACAGCTCACGCGATAGCGTGGCACGGCCTTCGCTCGGAGTCGGGCTACTCTGGCTTTCTTCGGTCACTATCGATCTAGCTTGCGGGTATGAGACTCCGCCTCAACGCGTACTTCGCTCGACCGACCCTGCAACACTCCGGAACCTCAGGCGGTCCCCAAGGCTGGTCGACGATGGTCCTACACGCCTCAGCGTGATTGGTTCTTCCAAATCACCACCGGAGAGAGTCAACAGGTCACCATCGAGTTCGAAGTTGTACCCCACCCACTCATCACCGAACTGTATGTAGACCGTGTCCGCGGACACCCGCCAGCGAACCGTTTCCTCTCCGAAACTGGCCGAGGAATCCGCACGCACAACCACGGTTTGCGGTCCATCCGGTGTGTCGGCCTGCCAGGTTCCGGTGATATCAGAAGCTTGGGCCTGCCATCCGAACCCAATTAGAGCGACAATCATGGGCGAGAATGCGCCGATCAAGATGGATTTCACGTATTCAAGTTACGAACGACGGCCGACCGGCGCCACGGTCACCACTCCTCCCCGGCGTCACGGAGTCAGAGGGCAGGGGCGACGCATGCGTCGCCCGAACGGCGAGGGGCAGAAAAAAAATGCCCCGAGGTTTCCCTCGGGGCACAGTGCACCACTAATCGACTGGTATTTGGGATCGGCTTAGTACATGCCGCCCATGCCACCGCCCGGCATCGGCGG
>JBDGZZ010000233.1:0-6514 GCA_039588335.1 Gemmatimonadota bacterium
GAATACCACTTCTCGCCGGAAGACACTTCGACACGCAGGACTCAGAGGATGCCCCACTTGCGGTCGTGGTGAGTGAGCACCTGGCGCAGGAGTTCTGGCGCGGCGAGAGCGCGATAGGAAGAAGCATCTCGATGCCTTGGGGAGATACTCTGGTCGCCGAGATAATTGGAGTTGTTGGTGACGTGCGCCACTTTGGTCCAGATACTGAGCCACGGTCCATGATCTACTGGCACCATCAGCAATTCCAGGACTTCGGATTTATGAGCCTCGTGGCCCGAACAACGGGTGATCCAAGGGGCTACGCGTCTGCCGTCCGTCGGGAAGTACAAGCTGTAGACTCCGATCTGGCCATCTATCGAGTCCATACCATGCGTTCGTACCTAGGCGATGCTGTCGCGCCGACGAAGTTCGCGATGCTCGCGCTAAGCCTGTTCTCAGTTGTTGCACTGATTCTAACGAGCATAGGGATCTACGGTGTCATGTCGTACTCGGTCAGCCAACGCACACAGGAGTTCGGTATCCGCATGGCGTTGGGAGCTGACGGGCGGGAGGTTGCCATGGGTGTGGTTCGAAGGGGCACACTGCTGGTCGGGACTGCTTCGGTCGTCGGCTTGGTCGGAGCCATGCTTTTGTCCAAGGTCATGCAGGGCATGGTGTTTGGCATCAGCACTAATGACCCGCTGACTCTGGGGGGGGTGACGCTGTTTCTCGGAGTAGTCGCGTTACTTGCCTGCTACATACCGGCCCGACGTGCGAGCAAGGTTGACCCGTTGGATGCGTTGAGATACGAGTAGGCAACAATCTCGCTTGGAGATTGGGTCAGTCGCCGTATTTCGGTGGCGTCTGAGCTGCGGTCCTACTGTCACCCCTTATCATCTACCGCTGGACGTGCGGCCGGGTTTTCGCTCGCTTGTCGGATCTGCAAGAACTGCAACACCGCTAGCTCGTCACTCCTCAATGCTGCCTTGGGCCGCCGCCGTTTGGGATCGGCTTCGGAGGCCAGAGGAACGGTCGAACCGTTCATGTACGCCTCGATGATTCTGGGGTGCACATAGTAATTCCGACAGACCGCTCGTGTGTTGCCCAGTCGCTCTGACACTTTGTCGACGGCGCGGACCACGTTTGCCTTTGCCTCCTTTTGTGTATTTGCAGGGCCGATGTCCCTCAATGTGGTGGCTGCGTACATGGTACCAGCCCAGGTTCGGAAGTCCTTGGCGGTGACCTCGTGCCCCGTGATCTCCCTCAGATATTCGTTGATATCGCCCGAGTCTACGTCTTGGCGTCTGCCGTCGTCATCCAAATACTTGAACAGTTCCTGGCCAGGCAGAGTTTGGCAGTGTTGTACGATGTCGGCAAGGCGACGATCCGTTATGGCTACTGTCCGCTGCACTCCACTCTTCCCGCGGAACTCGAACCTCAACTTGGATCCCGATACCTCAACGTGGCGCCTTCTCATGGTGGTGAGGCCGAAGGAGCGGTTCTCTTTTGCGTATTCGTCGTTGCCCACGCGAATCAGCGTCTTCTCCAACAAGCGCACCACCGTAGCAAGAACCTTGTCGCGCGGAAGTCCGGACCTGGAGAGGTCACGTTCCACTCGGTTTCTGATCTTCGGCAGTAACTGGCTAAAGAGCAGCATCCTGTCGAACTTCGTCTCGTCGCGGACGGCCCGGTATCGGGAGTGGTACCGATACTGCTTGCGCCCTTTGATATCTCGCCCGGTAGCTTGGATGTGTCCATCGGTCCTGGCGCAGATCCAGACATCCGTCCAAGATGGTGGAATTGCCAGGCCCTTGATCCGTTTTCTCACCTCCGGATCGCGGATCGGCTTGCCATCCAGCCCGATATAGGCGTATCCCCGACCCGCCCCCTTCCGCCTGATCCCCGGGGTGCTGTCGATCACGTACCAGAGGCCGGCAGCTTTGGCGGTATCCGGCACTCAGTGACCTCCGCAGTTCGTCTGAACGCTTGGGTTGGCTTCGCCCATGGCAGACAAATCTGTAACACTTACTGAGTTGCGCCAAGACTCGATCTCGGAGTGGCTCTTGGCTAGCTTCCGTCCAATCGCCACTGGCCGGTGGCTGCAAAGGCACTGTCTTATCAAACCAAGAGGCAAAGACCAATGACAGGAAAGCGTCGTTTGACCACTGCAACCCTTGCTCTGTTGCTGACTTCACCGACAGTGGCGATGGCACAGCAGACCTTGGAACTCGAGAACGGTGACCGAATGACGGGTATCTTGACGGGAATCTCGGGTGGTGGCTGGGTGTTCGGGCTCGCCGGAGGCGAGTTGCAGGTGCAGGTCGAGGACATTACCGGCTTTACCGCTCCGGAACCGATCGGCGTCCGTCTGGAAGATGGCACCATCGCCGCCGCTGCGATCGCGACGGCTAGCGGTGTTCTCCAGCTCACCCTGACCGACGGAACCAGCAGAGCGGTGCCCATCACCGCCCTCGAGGCGATAGGAGATCCAGCCGACCTCGAGGCTCTACGGCCGATCAGCATTGGGTACTTCACTCCCTTCTCGAAGTTCTGGGGAGCCACGGCCAGCTTCGGCTTTTCCAACAACAGCGGTAACAGCAAGTCGAGGGGGGTAGCCTTCTCCTTCGACGTGGAGCGCAGGAGCCCAAAGGATCGACAAGCGATAAAGGGAGGCCTGAGCCGTCAGTTCGCTCCCGGCGCGAGTGGCGATCTGGAGACAAACGTAGAGAAGTATTTTGGGTCGCTCCGTCTAGACCTCTTCTTGAGTCCGAAGTTTTTTACGTTTGGCTTCGCAGGATATGACCGCGACACGTTTCAGGACCTGGACTTACGCCAGAACTACACGGTTGGTTTGGGCTATCAGGTAATCGAGAGTGATAAGACGGATCTACGATTCTATGGATCTGGCGGCGCCCGGATCGAGGCGTACACGTCAGAAGGGTCCAACTCAACCGCCATAGTGGGTGTGGGTGGGGGTTACCAGCAGGTCCTGGGGCCACTCCTGCTCGCGTGGACGCTCAGTTGGGCCCCAAACATTGAGGACGTGGAAGACTACCGCGCTGTCTCTGATGCAAGCCTGACGACCACCATTCTCGGCGGCCTTGGATTTAGGATCGCGTCTCGCAACGAGTACAACAACAATCCGCGGCCAGGAATAGAGAAACATGATTGGCTGTTCACGACCCAGCTGACGTATTCCGTGGGGAGATAGGTAATCGGTCTGGGAGCGTAACAGATGGGCCGGCCTTGGCGCATTCTTGCAGCAGAATTCACGAGATCTTAAGGGTGGGGTGCCGACTCTACAAGGCTATCTGGGCCCCCAATCTCGTCCAAGTCTCAGGAGGCTGACATGAAGGATCAGGATCTGACCCGCAGAGATTTCGTGAAAGTAGGAGCCGTCGGGGCTGCTTCGATGATCCTGAACACCCAACAGGCATCGGCCGCCGCCGCCCCTACCGCGGCTATGCCGGACCGTCCACTTGGCCGTACCGGACACCGGGTGAAGTTGTTCAGCCTGGGGGGGCAAGCCACCCTGGAGAAGGAGGGCACCCGCGATGAGTCGATTGCAATCATCAATCGAGCCATCGACTTAGGGGTCAACTACATCGACACGGCCGCCGCATACGGCAGAGGGATCAGCCAGACGCACATCGGTGAGGTGATGGCCGATCGTCGCGATGAGGTATTCCTGGCTTCGAAGACGCACGACCGAACCAAAGACGGATCGCTGCGCTTGTTGGAAGAAAGCTTGAAGTTGCTTCAGACGGATCACCTGGACTTGTGGCAATTGCATCGAATCGGGCGCGACGAGGACCTAGATCAGGTGTTTGGTCAAGGCGGTGCTATCGAGGCCATGCAGCAGGCCCGTGATGAGGGGATGGTGCGATTCCTAGGCATAACTGGGCATGCACACCCGGACCCCTTGATCCGGGGCATCACCGAATTCGATTTCGACACGATCCTGATGGCGCTCAATTCGGCGGATCCTCATTACCTCCCGTTCACCGAGAAGCTGCTCCCCCTGGCCAATAGCAAGGGCATGGGTGTGATTGGGATGAAGATCCCAGCCAGAGGACGGATCTTCCGCGAGGGAGGCATCACGTCCATGAAGGACGCCATGACATGGGTTCTCTCTCAGCCAGTTAGCACCGTGATCGTGGGCTGCGATACCGTGGAGCAACTAGAGGAGAACGTATCCATAGCGGCCGACTTCCAATCCCTCTCTTATGAACAGATGGCGCGGTTGTCAGATCTGACTACCGACTACGCTAAGGAAGCACTGTTCTTCAAGAGAGGCGCACGGCAGTCGCAAGGTGATCTAGACTACTAGACGCTAATTCTACGTCGATGGGGGGTTGAGCCGTGAGCAGCCAAGCCGTCAGTCTCTTCCTCAAGAGAATCGCTGAGGACAGGATTCTTCAGGAGCATTTGGTGGAGTTCGCGGCCGAGCACGGCCATAAGTTCACGATAAACGAGCTGCGAGATCAGATTGCGAAGCTTAGCCTGATCGTCGATCTGGAGTCGGGTTCCGAAGGAGCAGGAGAAGAAGTCACATGAGCAACAAGGCAGTCACCGAGTTTCTACATGAACTCATCGGTAACCAAAGCCTGAGGGAGGAAGTGAGGCAGGCCGAAGCCGGCAAGCCGGAGAAAGCACCGGTACTCGTCGAAGTCGGCGCGCGGCACGGCCACGAGTTCACAGTGGACGAGCTCGCTGGTGTACTTGACGCTCTACACCGGCACAAAATAGGAGAGCTGGACGAAGAGGAACTGCTGGCCACGGCGGGCGGTTTGATTGATTTTCCGAACTGGCATCCCGATCACGGGTGACGCGTATCGCCAGCTTCGCTTAAGAACGGCTCACCGAATCTTAATGATTCCCATACCGCACACACCTAGCTTTGTGAAAGAATTCACAAAGTTTTTTTTACCGCACCATATATCCACTTAACCGGATATACCAATAATCAGTTGGCCTGCTCGGGAGCCATAAATGAAAGCAGATCAACAAGATATCAGACGGGCCGCAGGGATCTTCAAGGCATTGTCTCACCCTTCGCGTCTCAAGATCGTGTGCCTGCTCTTCGACGGACGATGCACCACCCAAAAGGAACTGGTCGAGGAGCTGAACTGGCCCCAATCCACCACCGCCAGGCACCTCTCGTTGTTGCGTGACAAGGGCTTGATCAGGGCTACACGCCGCGGGACTGAGGTGCTGCTCGAGCTTGGCAGCCCGATCACACGGAACCTCATGGGTGCCGCGTGCTACTGGGTGCACCCGGAAACGGGCGAACGGTTCGTGGGTGAGTACGAGGAACTCGCTCAGCAGTAGTCGTGAGCTCATCCGCCTTGGTGTCGGCGCTACTGCGCTCGGTGGGCTGAACAGCAATTGGTACAATCTGTGTGGCGATCCGCTACCGGATCCGCTGACTGACGGTGAGCGGCCTTTTTCTCGGGAGCCGCCGTACGACCGTCCACTGTAGTGGCGCCACCGATAGTGGGCAGCGCGGGACGCAAGAAGAAGAAAAGGAAATCGTTGGGTTGCTGAGCCGCTGGGAAGTAACGGTGCGTGAAAGGTCCCGGGACTCGAGCCCCGGGACCTTTGCATTGCACGACCGTGATCGGCTGAACTAGCCTACGGCTTCTCTGCGCGAACGAACGCGGACATGAAGCGACCATCTACCATCTGTGCCAGCGCATCGACGTCCAGCCCCGCCTCAGTGAGGAAACCCCGGGCGTCTTCGACCTCATAGATCCGGGTCGGCTCGATGTCGGTATTCACGAACCCTACTTCGGCAAGTAGATCCTTGAATTGTGTTTCCTCCAAGGCTCCTGCTACGCAGCCCACCCAGAGTTCGATGCTGCGCCGCACATCTGCTGGCACCTCACCGCGCACCACAACATCGGACACCGCAAAGCGACCTCCGGGCTTCAGAACGCGGAATGCCTCGGCCAAAACGCGTGGTTTGTCTGCCGAGAGATTGATGACACAGTTGGAAATCACGACATCAACCGAGTTTTCTGGAAGTGGAATGTTCTCCATCTCTCCCTTGAGAAACTCGACATTCTCGACGCCAGCTTCAGCCGCATTCTTGTGTGCCAGGTTGAGCATCTCGTCAGTCATGTCCAGACCGTAAGCCTTGCCCTCTGGGCCCACCCGTTGGGCCGACAGCAGTACGTCGATGCCGCCGCCCGAACCGAGGTCCAGCACTACTTCGCCGGCACGCAGCTCTGCCAGAGCCGTGGGGTTGCCACATCCGAGTGAGGCCATCACGGCTTGCTCGGGAAGTGTATCGGTTTCCTTTTGGTTGTATAGATTCGCCGTGATTGGGCTACAACAGGAACTCGACGATCCGCCGCAGCAGCTTGTTGATTCTGACTGTGCCACCCTTAGGGCAGCTTGACCGTATTTCTCCTGAACGATCTTCTTGATGTCTTCCTTCGATTGCACGTAACCCTCCAAGGTTCATCGCACCGAGCTGTCCAGGGGCTTATTGGAAAGCTGTACGAGCGGTTCGCAGCAGTTTGTGGCGGAT
>JBDGZZ010000234.1:0-7085 GCA_039588335.1 Gemmatimonadota bacterium
GTGATGCTTCCCAAGCGCTCATGTCAACGACTTACTTATGTGACCGTACGCTCTTCACATAAATTCAACGGATTCTGCGGCTTCGATTGCTAGTGGTAGCGTCGCGTTACCCCAGCGTACCGGGTGGTTCACTGAGGCCAATGTGGCCCGCTGCAGCCCTCCCGGTAGGCCCCTCTTGGGACATTGCATGTCAGATTTGGGACATTTCGCGTCCGGAGGGTAGTTGGCAGCCCACTTAGCGAAATATAGAAGACGCCATCTTAGAAGGTTGTACGGGGGATGGACGGACTCTTGCGACGGTGGAACGCAAGCTGGATCTTAGTGGTGGCCTGAGGCAAACCATTACAGCGCGCACCGCCGCCTCGGCCTCAATTCGCCAATTTGCAGGGAGACGCCCGAAATGAAACAAGTGTTCGTCTTCATCACTGGACTTGCAGCGGTAGCTATCTGGATACTGGGTCTCAATTTCGCCTTCGAGCGCCTTGGCCAAGGACCCTACCTCGAGTGGTGTATAGAGAACGGCGGTACGATCAGCCTGGCGGTCGGGTTCCTGGCACTGATCTGGAAGGGTCTGGACTTGCAGACGGAGCTGCTGGCATGGCATCCGCTGCGGTTTTTTGGCGGCTGCTTCTCGTTGATGGCGGTTCTGTACGCTGCGGTAGCTGTCAATCTTGGCGGTCCGCTGGACGGTACCGGGCGGGACGGAGCAGAGCGCGCGTCGATCTTGGAAGCACTGTGGGACGGGCTGCTGGGAATCGTCTTGAACCTAGTGATCGGTGTGGCGGTGCTGGCTTGGTTGGTGGTGGCCGCGCCGTTCCACTATGTGCTCACTGTCTTCACCGGCGCGCCGGCACGGAGGGCGTTGCGCGGTACCGGAAGGAAGCTGGTCGTGTTCGAGGGCCCGTCGGGCATTCGCGTCGAGGAGCGGCTAGAGACGGACGAGATACCCCCGGGTGGTGTCGACGTGTCGTTCAGCGCGCACGCTATGGCCCTGACCAGCTCCATCAATGCGGCCGTGCTGTTCGTACTCAGGCAAATCGTGTCCATCAATGGCGCGTGAGTGGTGGTCTGTGTCACTGCTTGCGAAGCACACGAGGTGAGAAAGGTCCCGCATAGCGACGGCCGGGCCATGCGCTCGCGGCGCGTAACCCACTGTCCCACAACGCGACACAACGTCTGCCCTTCCATTCCCTCGCAATCGCCGCGGTGACGCCACTCTGAACCACTCGTCAGTTGACCTTCCGTTGAACATGCCCCGCCACATTCGCGGCTCCCCGGCCCCCTCGAATCTGGACATTACGGCTCAGCTTTCCACCGTTGTCCATCCTGCTCGGAATGTCCCAATCCGGGCCCCCGATGCCCCCAAAAGGGCCTTTCCGCCGTCCCAATCGGGCCGAATCTTGGAGCACCTCGTGCCTACGGAGCGGTCGCCGGCGAGAGGGGGAATCATGGCAACGTTCCGACTCACCTCGCTCTACCACAAGAGCGTCGTCATCGCATCTGGTATCACCTCCACTGACAGAGGGGATCGCTTTCCCCGACAGCGGCGAACGGCTGAGGAGAGGCCGAAGATGCGCCAATTGGCCCTTGCGCTGGCAGTGGGGGTGTTGACGGCTCTAAACCCGATGCAGGCCAGCCATGCACAGCAGCAGGATCCTGCTGCAGCCCTTCAGGCGCCCGAGGGCGCTACCTACATCATCTACGTGCGCACGGACTTCGCAGCCCCTGTCACGAGCCAGGATACCACTATCCACCAGAATCTGTACGTTGCGTCCTGGCGTGACAGTTGCTCAACAAGTGTTACGCAGGCGCTTGCCGCGCACCTGAGCGACCGTCTTTCAATGCTCGGCAACGTGGGCCAAGTCATCGTCGCGCCGATTGACTCCACCGCATACGACTCCCTGCGCTTCGTGGCAAGCGACAGTACGAGCTTTGTTCTCAACACGCTCAGACTCGACAGTGATGGCAGCATGGCCATCGAGTCTCGGGTCACTCGGCCCCCATCCGGCGAGGAACTCCTATCTGTCATGCCGGAGAAGATCCTCGATGGTCAGCTCAGGAGCCTCCTCGGGCTCTCTGAGGGTCAACACGACGGACTCGAGCGAGCTGCGAAATCACTTGGACGGCAACTCGCGCAAGGCGTCGAAGACGCCATCTTCCAGCTCTTCATCAACTCCATGATCCGCCTCTGGGTCCAAGTGGTCGACTTCGAACAACTCGATAGAGATACCACCAAGAACTACCTGGCACAGCATTTCAAGAAGACGCTCGAGCGAGAATTGTCAAAGTCAGACGGCATCATCGTATACATCCCCGACGTCAACCGTTCGACCAGCGACTCGGCCGCCGCGGTTGATTACAGGATCACTGGTTACTTCACCGTGATCGGTGATCAGGTGCACATCGACGTGCGCTGTATTAAGCGGCCGTTCGATCGCATCCTCGTAGCTCGCGACGCTACCGCTTCATCAATCGATGTCGACACCCTTGACGAGATAACGACGGACCTGGCGAAGCAGATCGCCCGCATAATGGAATCGGATTTCCGACGCTCCAGCAAGGCTATAGCCATCGTTGCGGCCCCTCCCACGCCCATCGCCGACGTATCTGCGGCCGACTCGACCATGGTGATTGACGTTGTCCACGCTGTCGCTCAGAAGCTCCGCAGACTCACCACAGACGCCCCCGAGGGTCGCCGGCGTCTCGAGGTGCTCGGAGGTCCTTATCAAGATTCTGAGGACGTCATTACTTCAGGCACGCCCTCGCAAGTCCTGGCCCGCATTGACGCTGACTACGTCGCCATGGTTAGCTATGCTCGCCTCGGCACCGACGTCAGCATTGGCATGGAACTTCACAGCTTTGACATGCAACGACCCGGTGCTGGGCAACCCATCGGTGTGTTAGACGCGGACCGTGCGCTTATCGACCCCGCAGTGGATTCCTTGACCACCTTGCTCGCTCTCAAGCTATCACGGCTCGGCTTCGCGATCATGCCTCTTCCAGAGGACAGCGACAGTGCGCGAGCCTATGTGCACAGCCTGATCACCGAAGTCAAGACTCAACAATCCATAAAGGACAAACAGTTCAGCTTTCGGATAGGGCCCGTTCTACGGCGCGCCAATGAGGATCTCTTCTTTGGGGACATTAGCGCCACATACCTTGAGCTATCTCTGGCCTACATGCCCTCATTCCTGTCATTCGGGAAGCCCAACGGGCGGTTCGATGGCGGCCTGGAAGTCCTCTGGGGCATCGACCTGGGCGGCAATTTCTCACCTGACCTCGTGCTGGTACACTCGGGCCTTTTGAACTTCCGTTTCTTCCTGACGCCGTGGCGAGCCGCCGGCACGGCGATTAACGTCGCCGCAGGGGCCGGTGCCGGGTTTCAGGTCATTCGCTACAACTTCGATCCTGGCGATCCGCGTTTCCTGGGCACTACGGACTACAGGGAGTCGACAGGGACAGTCGCGTTTAGTCTGTTTCTGCAGGGCGACTTTCGCTTGTTCGGGCCTTTCAAGGGCGATGCTATCCTCCGATGGACACGGGGTCTCAACGAGCTAACGAGATTCGAGTCCGCGCCGTTTGAAGGGGGCGGTCCGACTGGGCATCTCGGCGCCATCTATATGGCATTCGGCGTGGCTTGGCGTTTCCGCTAGTCCGCCCGGGGTCTTACCTCCATCAGGAGCGCACCCGCGTACGGTCTGTCAGCCACCTTACTCCATTCGCTCAGCAGTCGCGTCTCACTAATCTGGGGCTAACGCAATGCCGGACCTGTCAGAATCTCTCAGCCATTTTGTGCGTGGACTCCGTAACGCACTGGTATTGGCGGCGAAGTTCGCCTTGCAGGTGATGTCGTTCATCACCCTGCCGCTGTTGACCCTCTGCTTGTTCGGCTTGGCAGCGGCTCTTCTGTTCGACCCAGACCTGCGTCAGCAGATGACTGAGATGAAGTCCTTCCTGGCATCCTTTAGCATTCTGGCACTCTTGGCAGGAGGGGTGGTCTGGCGCCTCAGGAAGTACATGGACGATAAGAGCCTCACGTGGTCTCAAGGTATGGCTAGGTTCTTGGCAGAGGAGCCTCTCCTCCTTTTCGCCGCATGGGCGTTCATGGTTGTGACGCTCAGCACCGTGACCTATCTCGCACCCGTGCACTTCCTCAAGGTCACTGTAGCTGCCGAGACGGGACGCCCACTTCCCAGCTTACATGCCTGGCAGCTCCTGGAAACGGGCCTCAGCGACCTCGAGGGAGCCGGGTCCGCAGGCAGCTCGACAACCGTATTCGCAAGCGAGCGCCTATTCAGATACGGCGATCGTGCCAGTATCCGGGTGACAGCCGCCGGCTTCGATACGGTCGCCCGCTCCGTCGACATCCGACCTGCCTTTGCACCTCTCGCCTTCTTCACAGGGGTACGCGTGCCTCTGTCGCTCCCTCGCGACTCCACCCTTCTGAAGGTAGTGGCTCGTTCGAGAGGTGCCGCGATACGGCTCGAGACAACCGGAGGCTTAGTGAAACACGCTAGGGACTCCGGAGACTTCACCCTTGCGACTAATGATTCGGTGAAGGTTACGATCACTGACCGGTACGATTGCCAGACTGATACGTTCACCGTATGGCTTACACAAGACCAAGTTATCAGGCGGGATGTCCCGCGGTGCACGAGTGACCTGGTCCTCGTCGCTCACTCACAAGGCGGCGAACCAGTAGCGGGGCTTGCGGTACAGCTGAATGGCCAACCACAACTTGGCGTAGTCCCTCTCGAACTCACCGTAGACGCGGGACAACACCAAGTGTGGATCGACCGTGACATGAACGGGAGTTGGTACTACCCGAGAGGCCTCTTGCCAGAACGTGGCGCTCTGCTACGCGTGGAAATCCCCCCTGATTCGTCCTGTTCACTCACCGTGACTCTGGAGCGGGGCTCGACAAGACCAGACTCTCCGCCCGTGCTGGATGTCGTAAGCGGCACAGAAGACGGACTTCACGCACTCACCTGCAGGGAGAGAGGCAATGAGTAGTCCCTAGCGGTATTCTGCTCGCCCTCTTCTATGGCATGACCGGCATTGCGATCGCCGCTCGAAAGAGCGATGACGAGACGCTTCCTGGTAGCTGACCAGCACCCTCGCCGCTAGACCGGGCACGTGAGCTGGAGAACGAAGTATGAGCCCGGGTCCGGGAGCCTCGAGCGAGGTGCGGCCCTTCCGACCGGCCCTAACACTCGGACCAGTCAGACCGGGACGGGTTCGCGTTTCCCGCGACCATCCCACCCTGCAAATCCGCCCCGCTTGAAACAAAGCCGACCATTACACTCGTAGTGTTTAGTAGAGCAGTCGCACTTCGGCCCCTTCAATCTCGAGCCGGGGCGCGCCCCGCGACTGCACAGCATGCGGTTCAACACGTCACTCACGTGTCTGGAGGTCCGCCATGGCTGTGCTGATCGATCGGAGCACACCATGAGCCTCCCTCTCAATCTCTCCGCCGCCACCGACATGGAAGTGGTGGCCTGGGCACGCCAGGGCCGCGAGGAGGGGTATCGCGAGCTGCTGCACCGCTACCAGCGTCGCGTCTATGCTCTCATACGTCGCGTGATTGGCGACCGTGAGGAGGCGCGAGACCTCACGCAGGAAGCCTTCGTCAAGGCCTTCCGTGCGCTCGAGCGCCATCCCCCGGAACGCAAGGTGTCGGCCTGGATCTTCAGGATCGCGAATCACACCGCCATCGACTACCTGCGGCGCAAGGAACTCACCCCCCTGCCGCTCGACGACCCGCCCGACGTCACCCCGTCTGGCACGGTCAGGCCCACGGCGCTCCGGCTGGCCACCCTGAGCGAGCCGTCGGCGCCCGGGTCGGACGCGCGCAGGGCCGCCGCGGCGCTCGAACAGGCCATCAAGCGGGTGAGAGGGAAGTACCGCCGGTGCCTCGTGCTGCGGTTTCTTGAGGAGCGATCGTATGACGACATTGCCGAGACCCTGGGGTTGCCGCTGGGAACCGTGAAGAGCCACTTGCATCGCGGTCGGAAGGAGCTGAGAAAGATGCTCGGCGACCTGCCCGACGCCTCAGGGTCCGATCCAGCCTCCATGCCTGCTTGACGAACGAGCCGCACCGGGACGCCTCCCCCAACCAGCGCGTAAGTTGAAAGGGGGGTGTTCCCTAACTCCCTCCCCCGCAACCGCTTAACCCCTTTCTCTGCATCCCGGTAGCGATTTCTGCGTCTGACTAAGTAGGGACACGATTGCAGAAGGAGCTGCGTCATGACCGTGCATGTTGACCGGAGTCTGCACCTGCCCGAGTCCGAGTACTTCGCGCAACCGCAAGCGAAGTCGGGCATCGCCATCCACCACACCGTGGGCCGCACCGCGCGCAGCACCCTCGAGGCGTGGCGCGCAGACCGCTCCGCCGCCGGCCGACCGCGCCTGGTCGGCACCGCCTACATCATCGACCACGACGGCACGGTGTTCGAGGTGTTCGACCCGGCCGGGTGGGCCTACCAGTTCGGCCTCAGGTGGCCGCTCGAGCGCCGCTTCATCGGGATCGAGCTGGCCAGCGAGGGCGGCCTCGTCGAGCACCAGGGCGAGCTGTACTGCTTCGGCCGCGTCTCGCCGCGCACCTGGAAGCCCGAGTGGGAGGCGTTCGACTACGGCCGACCGTACCGCGGGTACCAGTGGTTCGATCGCTACGCGGCCGCGCAGCTCGACGCGCTGGGCCGACTGGTGGACGAGCTGTGCACCCGCTTCGCCATCCCGCGCCACTACCCCGCCCCGCCGTTTGACTACTACGGCGACGCGCTGGCCCGCTTCCAGGGTGTCATCGGCCACGCCATGGTGCGACTCGACAAGAGCGACCCGGCGCCTGACCCGCGCCTGTGGGAGACGCTCGGAGACCTGGCCGCCGTGCGGCCCACGGCCGTGACACCCCCAGCGCGTTCGAGCGGCGCGGCACCGCTCACCAGCCGCGAGATCGAAGCGCTGTTCGCCGCGAACGCGCGCCGCATCGACGCGATGGACGTCGCCGCAGGCAGCCTGGTCAAGGCGCTCCTGATGGAGCTGGAGCGCCGCCGCACGTATCTCGAGCTCGACCAGCCCCAGCCCGG
>JBDGZZ010000235.1:0-6488 GCA_039588335.1 Gemmatimonadota bacterium
TTCTGTATGTGGCGATGAGTGTGCCCTCTACCCCTGCCGCATTCGCCAGGGTGTTCTCATCCAGTGCTCCTTGTGGGGGGCTGTCCAGAAAATCCTCACAGCCGTACGTGGCACCTGCCAAGAAAATCAGGAGAGCCGTCCATGACGGCGGTCTAAACCGACAGCGCGCGTTCATCCTCTTCGGTCCACTTGCGCAATTCGCCAGTCGCTCCGGTCGGTACTACTCACGTCTACTACGGCGTCTTGCAACGGCGTGTGTCTGACGGCGGGGCACAAAAGGCCACCGGCGTGTGTGGTCCGTACACGCGGTGGCCTTGAGGACGGGCCTTAAGATGAAGCGCGGTACAAGGCTTGGCTAGGCTTGTCGAACAGAGACAAGCCCCGAACGCCGCGAGACGCCCGGGGGCTCGAAACACGTCCGATCTAGCGTCGGGCCTAATATACGGTTATACCGCGAACCGATGTGACTACGTCGCTTACGACCTGGCCCAAGTTCACAACCTTCTGGGCCTTGCCGTCACCGGAGACGATGTTCGGGTCAGCGACCCCGTCGCCATCGCAATCCCGGTCGCCGTTATCCACCGCTCGTCGCCCATTCCCTACGAGGGTGTTGGCGCCAGCCTCAACGTCGAAGACGACGCTGATGTCCTCTACAGTCCCGTTCCGTTCGAAGTTGTTGCCGATCTGGGTTGAAATGACAGCAGGTTTGGCGTGCTACGCTTGCTCAAGGCGTGTCGCTGTTCTACGACGACCTTCCAGCGCGCCTTCCGACGTTGTACGACTGAGTTTAGGATTGGGAGAGGACAGGCCCCGGGCGGCGCTCGGGATTAGGCCGTCGATGTCCCAATCAACCTTCCCGCAAGGACCGTAATTGGAAAGCCAACCTCCGCGCTCACCGGTACCCAAATCCGCCAAGCTGATTGCCGGGGTCCTGGCCTTCGGCTCGCTCACGGTCGTGGGCTTCGTCGCGCTGGCCCGGTGGCGCCCACCGGCGGAACTCGGATCGGTGTTGGAGAGGGTCAGCCCGGGCGTCCTGCTGCTCCTGCTGGCGCTCCTGGCGGTTGATTTTCTTTTGGGTGGGTTGCGATACCGGCTTTTTTTCGACGGTCGGATCTTCCCGCACGTTTCCCTCTGGCACTGCATGCGCGCCAACTGGGCCAACATGTTCCTGGGCGCCGTCACCCCGGCGCAAACCGGGGGTGGCCCCGCGCAGCTCTACGTCCTGTGCCGCCGCGGGGCGTCGTTGTCGGATGCCGTGTTGGTCTCGCTCATCAACCTGGCGGCGACCTTTCTGTTTTTTGCGCTGGGCGGATTGACCGCGCTTATCCTCTTGCCCCCGGCGATCCTGAGCCGCGGCGCGTCAGGCGTTCTGGCGGCCGCGGTGGCCAGCATTTCGGTGCTTGCCGGTCTGCTCATTGGGGCCATCGTAGTGCAATCCAGGACGATGAACCTGCTCCGACGGTTTGTCACGAAGCTGACGTGGGGATCGCGACGTACGCGGCGATGGGGTGCCATGGCCCGGCGCTTCATGACTCGCGAACTCGACGGCCTGCGCCGGAGGGTGCGGTCGATCGCGGCGCGCGGCAAGATGACCCTGGGCTGGTTGGCGCTGGCGACGCTGTTTCTCTACCTCAACAAATACCTCATGGGGTTCGTGCTGGCCGTGGGTCTGCAGGGCACGGTAGCTCCGGTGTTCATCGGGCTGCAGTTGCTCCAGAACGTAGTGCTGTACTTCGCGCCGACGCCGGGCGCCTCCGGATTGGCGGAAGTGTCATCGGGAATCCTGTTGAACCAGGTTCTGGCCGCGGAAATCACCGTGCTGTGGGTGGTGGGTTGGCGACTGCTGACGACGTATTTCGCAACCATTCTGGGGATGTTTGTACTGATTGCCGAGGCACGGCGCCACGTCCTTGATGACGAGGGGACGGAGGAAAAACAAGCCGCATGACGAACAAGGGGGTTACAGGGACAACAACGAGCGCCGGTACGTCGCTCCTGTTGGGTGGCGCCACGTTTTGGGAACGATTGAAGCAGGACATTCTTGAGGCGCGAGACTACGTTTACGTGCAGACGCTCTCATTCGAGGGCGACCGGGCGGGCGGCGGCCTGACGGAGGCTCTGATCGCCTCGCCGGCGAAGAAAAAACGCGTCGTGGCTGACGCGTTTACAAAACACATCATCAACGATCGGTGGCTCCTGACGCGGTCGGCCCGCCGTGACGAAGATCTCCAAAAGGAAGTCCGCGCTACCTACGCCATGTTCGACCGTTTGGAGCGGAGTGGCGTTCCGATCCGGTTCGCGTGGCCGATCGTAGGGCGCCGATATCATCGGCTCATCGTGCGCAACCACAAGAAACTGATTGCCATCGACGACCGCATCGCCTACCTCGGCGGGATCAATTTCAGCGATCACAATTTCGCATGGCACGATTTCATGGTGCGAATCAAGAGCCCCGGCATCACCGCGTTCCTCCGCGACGATTTCGATCATACCTGGGAGGGGCGCGACCAGGACGTGGCCACGGTGATCGATGGCGATGAACTCATCATCGGGGACGGACGCGGCAACCAGGGGATGCGCGACGCGGTGACCCGCGTCATCGACGAAGCCCGGGATCGGATCATTCTCCAGTGTCCGTACGTGGGCGAACCCTTCTGGCGACTGTTGGGACATGCCCACCGTCGCGGCGTACGCGTGACGATCGTCATGCCGGAAAACCACAATCGCAGCATCATGAAGTGGGGCACGCTCAACGCAGCGCGACGCCATGGGTTTGAGTTCCGGCTGCTCCCTGGCTCCATGATCCACACCAAGGCCATGCGTGTGGACGATGCCATGATCCTCGGTTCGGCCAACTTCGACTTTATCGGTTTTTGGCATCAGCCGGAGATTGTGTTCATCTGCCGTCAGCCGGACCTGGTCCGCGAAATAAACACCCGGGTGCTGACCCCCGACCTGGCGAGGTCTGTTCCCATCAATCCTGGCACGGAGAAACTTTGGCTACAGCACGTGGCTGGTGTGGGCATGGCGATCTCGGAACGCCTGGCGTTCCTGGCCCGGGAGCGGAAACCGTCACCCGCTCCTCCCGATCCGAGTCACTGACGGGCTTGGGGGCACATGGCGTGTTTAATGTCGTTCAATCCCGGGGGACGCCACGCGGTATGCGAAACCGGCCATGGGACCCCAGGCCCTGTGGGGTGACGGGTCGATCCGAAGTCGGATCTCCCCCTATGAATGCCTGAGGTGTGGTTCAGCAGCATCCGGATCGTGATCTCATTCCCACGTGGCCACTCGACGTATGCTGAAAGCGGTTCGTCCAATCCGAGGAGTTTGTCTCGCGGTGTTGCTTCAGGCCCCAGGTTAGCTACACCGTCGCCACACCGCCTGAACTCAGTTTCGCTATGTAGCGTGGCAGGCGACGAAGGCACAAACTTAACGGCTACGCAGGGAACGTTGACGGACACGTAGGGAACAACAACGGCCGTCACGGCGTCGTATTGCCTCTACTGCCCCCTGGCCTGCCTTCGCGCCGCAGCCTTTAGCTCGTCGTTGGCCATGATCGCAACCTCGACTCTACGATTCTGCGCTTTCCCGGCCGCCGTCTCATTACTGGCAATCGGTTGCATCTCGCCATAACCCATCATGGTGAAACGTGTCGGACCCACGTCGAGATTCGACAGGAAGTTAGCCACCGATTGCGCCCTCCTGTTTGACAACTCGAGGTTGTACTTCTCGGAACCGTCCGAATCGGTGTGACCCTCTACCAGGATATCGGTGTCATCGTACTTGTTGAGGATGCCCGCCAGCTTGGTGAGGTTCTGTTGTGCCTCCCACTTCAAATCGGACTTGTCGACGTCGAACAGGATCCCCGATTCGAACGTGATCTTGATACCCTCGCCAATCCGCTCGACCCTTGCTCCTTCGATGTCACGCTCGATCTCCTCAGCCTGGCGATCCATGTACCCACCGATGATGGCACCGGCCGAGCCTCCGATGACCGCGCCTATGATCGCCCCGGCGGCAGTGTTGCCCGCGGCATTGCCGATCACCGCACCGGCCGCCGCTCCGGCTCCGGCTCCAACTGCCGCACCAGTCTGCGCCTTGGTTGCGCACCCCACGTTCCCTAGCACAAACGCTGCCAATACGGCAAGGGTGAATAGGCGCTTCATATCGCATCCCCTTTCGTTGGGGTTTAAGACCTTCGGTCCAGACGCGTTCGTCACGGAAACCGGAATATACTGATCACCCTGCGCCCCACAATAAAGTCCCTTGTGCCTGCCGGACGCTGCTCCCAACTGCAGTGCTGCGCGACACGAACCACACAGATCGCACCACGAAACGTGAATGAAGCGGTTCTCTGCATCGAGTCCAGCTTGAGCCAGACTTCGCCATCGATCTGGTCGCTGAGATACATGGAGTACTCGAGCGGTGTGGGCGAGAGGTAGGCCTCGCACCTCTTGCTGGCCTCCAGAACCAACCGGGGAATATCAAGCTGCGGCTGATCTACGGTAGTCACGAGTGTTGCCTCCCTTGCTGGTGATCCAACAGGAGAGCACGGTCGACCATCTTGGCGATCTGAATGTCTTGGACGGCGACCCCGGTCGAATCCACGATCGTGATCTGGTCCTCGCTCGTTCTCCCGATTGCGGGGTTCTTGATGACCTGGCCCAGTTCAAGTATGGAGCCTTCCTCGATCAGTCCTCTTTGAATGGCATGAGAGCATTCGCCGTGATGGCTGCACTGTGAAACGCTGTCCGCGACCACTAGATCCGCTTTTGCCAACAGCTCGGCTTCGAGTTCCTGCTTGCCGAGATCGTCGGACCCCATTGCGGTGATGTGAGTGCCTTCTTTCACTTGATCGGCTCGGATCAAGGGACTCCTGGCCGATGTGGTGGTGACGATGAGATTGCACTGCGAAACCAGGTCATCCAGTGTCTCTGCCGCTTGGATATCCAAGCCCCAAGCCTGCACGCTCTCTGTCGCGCGAAGCTCCTCAATCATCGCTTGCACCTTGGTCGAATTCCTACCCCAGATGAAGCAGCTTCTGCAGTCGACGACCGTCCGCAGCATTTTGAGTTGCATCCTCGCCTGCACGCCGGTTCCGACAATCCCGATGTGATGGATGGTTTTTGCCGCCAGGTGTTTCGCAGCGACCGCCCCCGCGGCAGCGGTGCGCATATCGGTGAGCCAGCACTTGTCCAACAGGATCAGCTTGAGTTCTCCGGTCTTTTGACTGAAAACCAGGAGCAAACCATCGCTGACCGGCAGGCCCAGCTTGGGGTTGTTGTAGAACCCGGATGCCATCTTCAGAACGTAGTATTCGTCACCGGATACGAAGCCGTACTTGATGTGAACGTCGCCTGGTGGGTCGTCAAAGTGCAAGAATCCGACCGGCGGGACGTTCACCTTGCCTTCGGAATAGAGAGCAAACCCGGTCTCGATCTCCTGGATCAGCCGTGGGGTGTCTATTAGACGCTTGATCTCATCGAGTTTGAGTACGGTTGTCACCGGCATGCCTCCTGTTGGTGGCGGCGAGCCCTTCTCGTTTCGTCGTGGTAACTCATCCGGGCCTCTCTCCCGCCACCCCCTTGCGCGTTTTTGGCACCGCTGACAGCAAGGAATCAACCCATCTTGCACTGAGATCAACCGCGGGGGCGAAAATGCCGGAGCTAATCGGCGGGAGGCCTCGCGTCGAACACCGATGGTTGCACCTCGACGCTTTCGCGGTAGCGACTGGCCTCTGAAATCAGGTCTTGCAGCACGTCCGGATGCTCGTCGCCGATATCGAAACGCTCCCCCGGATCGTGGCCGAGGTGGTAGAGAAGCGGCGGATCGTGCACAATTCGATCGGGCCCCATACCGTACTCGCCCTGAGTGATGAAGTGGGCCTTGAACCAGCCTTTTCGGATCGCGTAGAGCTCGTTGTAGCGGTAGAAGGGAACGACGTCGCGAGGGCTCGTGCCGGTGGCGAACAACACCGGGCTCAAGTCGAGTCCATCGATGGAGCGATCGTCGGGTAGCTCCCCACCGCTGAGACCGACAGCGGTGGTGAAAACGTCCATCGTCGTGCCAAGATCCATTACCGTTGCTGGCTCGATCGTGCCGGGCCACCAGAACAGCGCCGGTACCCGCATCCCGCCGTCCCACGTCGTGCCTTTACCTTGATTCAGTAAACCCGCCGATCCGCCGTGCGTTCCGAACACGAGCCACGGGCCGTTGTCGCTCGTGAACACGACGAGCGTACGCTCAGCGAGGTCGAGCGCCAGCAGCTTGTCGAGAACCTGCCCCGTACTCCAATCGATCTCTTCGATCACATCACCGTAGATGCCGGCGGCGCTGCTACCGACGAACTCGCTCGAGCGAAACAGCGGTACGTGCGGCATCGAGTGCGGCAAGTACAGAAAAAACGGCTCGTCGCGATGCCGTTCGATGAAATCGAGCGCGCGCTCGGTGTAACGCCGCGTGATCGTCGTTTGTTGCGCCGGGCG
>JBDGZZ010000236.1:0-6817 GCA_039588335.1 Gemmatimonadota bacterium
TCGCCGCCTGCCCATGAAGAGGCAGGCGCGTCCACGTACGTTGGTGCACAATCCTGGGATCAGATTCCCTAGCTAGCTCTACTCTCTACTCAGCTGTTTGCCACGAGCGCAACGTGCCTAATCCCCAGGTGACCACAGGAATGCATAGGTATGTGACGCCGATGTCAGCCATATACTGCCCGAACGTCATCTTCATTGGCCCTCCGAGCAGCATCAACGGCGCATCAATCAAGACGGCGATAACGAACCAAAGGAGTCCAAGACGAGTTGCTTCCCCTTTGAAGCTGCGCGTGACACGCTTCATATAGAGAAGGCCAAATCCTACGTCTTCACTCCGTGGGCTGGCGCAGTGGGATAGCCTCCGGACCCGCCACGAGGTGCCGCTCTGGCATGGGGAGACGGGTGAAGTGGGGACGCCGTTCGATCGCAACCGGGAGTCGACCACGTTCCTGCGATCGGCAAACGTGGGGTGGAGCTGGTGGACTCACAAGAAGATTGCTCGTGAGACGCAGCCCTGGCATTGTCCGCCTACGCAGGGTTTCCAGCGCATTCTGGATTACTGGCAGGGGAGGACCGAGCGACCGACGACGGAGCAGGCACGCGAGTGGCTGTTCGATCAAGCTTAGAAGGTGAACAGCCGGTACTGCGACTTCCTGCCCGACATGGTCGCATCACTCGACGGGCTCGATCCCGAGGGCTGGCTCTCCGTGCGCGAGACGGAACTACCCGCGATCTATCTGCAGCCGGTCGATGCTGACGTCGAGGTGGGTGGCGTAGTCGTTCTGGGCGTGAGAGCGACCGGCTATCCGGTGGAGTACACCTGGCTGCTGGACGGGCAGGTGGTTGAGAAGGGAGCGGACCCGCGCACGGCCGTCGTTCCGCAGTCGGAAGCCGAAGCAGGCGTCTGGCAGGTCGTCGCCTCGAACACGCTTGGGGCGGATACGAGCGGGTCAGTTCGGGTGGAGGTCCATCCGTTCACGGGGATGGAGGTGCCACGCTCTTCCGAATTTGGCGCATTCACTGCCGTCGAGCGCCTTGTGACCGGACCGGCCATGCCTGACCGGGACGATCTGTCTGCGCGGTGGACACTGCGATGGGACGAGGATGGGCTGCATGGTCGCGTCGAGGTTACCGACGCCGTGTTGCGGAACCAGGACGGCCGTCCGTACCACAACGACGGGGTGGAGATCTACCTCGACCCCAACAACGCCAAGACACTCGGATACCGGGCAGACGACCTGCAAATCTGGATCACCCGCGGTGGATCCATCTCCGCGGAACGTGGCACGATGCCGGAAGGGTTTTCAGGCACTCAGCAGGAAGTGGCCGGCGGATACCTCGTCGAGTTCACGCTGCCGCTTGACGCAGCTATATCCCCGGGTGCCTTTATCGGCATCGACCTTCATGTGATCGACAACGACAATGACCGGCGCGAGCACAAGATCGGCTGGGCTGCCGAAAACGATAATGCCTACCGGTCGCCCACCTCGTTCGGAACCGTTCGGCTGGGAGGAGAGCTTACTCCTCCCGATGCGGTCAGTGACCGCTGACTACGAAACTGCCCTCCAATCCCTCGTCTGAGCTCCAGCCGACCCACACGTTGAAATCGCCGGGCTCGACTGCCCATATCATGTCCTGGTCGAAGAAACCCAGTTCGCGCGGACGGAGGCTGAACCGAACGGTTTGCTGTTCGCCCGGCTCCAGGTGGACCTTGGTGAAGCCTTTGAGTTCCTTGACGGGACGGACCACGCTGGCCACGCGGTCGCGGATGTAGAGCTGCACTACCTCCTCCCCAGCGACAGCCCCTGTGTTCCTCACCGTTGCGCTCACGGATAAGGTATCGTTCGCTGTAATCGTGTCGGCGCTCAGCACGAGATCGCTGTACTCGAACGTGGTGTAGCTCAGCCCATGGCCGAACGGATACAGCGGGGTATTGGGCGAGTCGAGGTACCGCGAGGTAAACCTGAAATCAGCCGGTGGACGGCCCGTGTTGTCACGGCTGTAGTAGATGGGGATCTGACCGACTGAACGCGGGAAAGAAACCGTCAGCTTGGCACTGGGGTTGAAGTCTCCCCAGAGCACGTCCGCCAAGGCGTTGCCGCCTTGAATGCCGGGTTGCCACGCCTGAAGGATGGCGGGAACGTTCTCCGCCAGCCAGGGAATGGTGAGCGGCCGACCGCTCATGATGACCGCTACGACCGGCGTGCCGGTTTCGTGGACCGCCTCGATCAGTTCTTGTTGCACACCGGGCGGGTCGAGTGAGGTGCGCGAAGCAGCCTCTCCTGTTTCAAACTCTCTTTCACCGACAATGACTATCGCCACATCGGAGCTGCGCGCAGCTTCCACTGCCTCCGCGAATCCATCTCGTTCCGGCTCCGTGATGGTCGAGCCTTGAGCATAGGTTATGGTGGTCGTGGGGCCGGCGCGATCCCGTATACCGGCGATCGCGGTCACCACGTCCTGCGGTTGACCCAATGCGTGCCACGTCCCCAATTGATCCGCTGGGTTGTCCGCCAGCGGACCGATCACCGCGATGGAACTGATGTCTTCCACGAGCGGAAGGAGCGCACCCTCATTCTTGAGCAGGACCATTGACTTCCGGGCGGCGTCACGCGCGGCCGCAACATGATCCTCACGGAGAATGACGGCTGTCTCGGTTTCGGGATCGGCGTATGGATTGTCAAACAACCCCAACAAGAACTTGGCCCGCAGCACCCTGCGGACCGACTCGTCCAGCAACGCTTCGCGTATGACGTCGGCTCGGACGAGGTCGGCGAGCTGACCCCCGTAGATGCCGCCCATCATGTCCATGTCGATGGTGGCTTCAAGGGCCAAGCGTGCGGCGTCCGGCCCATCGGCTGCGTAACCGTGAGTGATGAGCTCACCCACCGAATTCCAGTCGCTAACGATGAACCCATCGAAACCCCACTCGCTGCGCAGGATACGGTTGATGGTGAACTTGTTAGCCGTCGTCGGCACGCCGTTCAGCAGGTTGAAGCCGCTCATGAGGCTTCCAGCCCCGGCCTCGACGCCCGCCTTGAACGGCGGCAGGTAGATCTCTCGCAAGCTACGCTCTGACATATCGACGGAGTTGTAATCCCGTCCTCCGACAGGCTCTCCGTAGGCGACGTAGTGTTTGAGGCAGGCGAGGATGTTGTAGGGAGAGGCGACGTCATCGCCTTGGAATCCCTTCACGCGTGCGGCCGCAATCACCGAGCCGAGGTAGGGATCCTCACCCGCTCCCTCCGCGATCCGCCCCCAACGGGGATCCCTGGCGATATCGACCATCGGAGCAAAGGTCCAATGCACGCCGGCGGCGCGGGCCTCTCTCGCTGCAATCGCCTCGAGGGCTGTGATCAACTCGGGATCCCAACTCGACGCGGTAGCCAGGGGAATGGGAAAGATGGTACGGAATCCGTGAATCACATCGAGTCCGAATAACAGCGGGATGCCGAGGCGGGATTCCTCAACTGCGATGCGCTGAACCCGGTTCGTATTCTCGGCACCGGTTACGTTGAGGAGGGAGCCGATCCCGCCCGCTCTGATAATCTCAGCCCTCTCATCGGTATAACCGCTGTACTGCACCAACTGACCAACCTTCTCGTCGATTGTCATGCGGGACAGCAGGTCGTCTATGCGTTGATCGATGTCGCCGGTTTGCGAGCTGACAGCTCCGGGAAGGCCCAACGCCAGTAGCACCACGATCATCAATCTGCTTGCTTTATAGCACAGCTTCATTGGTGGCCTCCAAGGGGTCGTTCTCTTGAAGCAAATGTCCTTGCAAGGTATGTCCATCGGTGATGCATATGAAGGGTTCTTGTAGCATGAGAACATATCGACTCTATCGGTTCATCTTTCTGCTCATACCAGCAGTAACCTGCCAAGCGTGTAATGGTGTAGAAGAGCCCAGATCTGACTCGAGCGATTCTTTCAACACGGAGCCTCGACCCGCTTATACGGCCGTGAAGAACCAATGGGTCGATCGAATAGAAGTGTCAGGCAGCGAGGTATTCACCACGGACAACGACTACATCCTCAAGGATGGAGAACCCTTTTTCATCAAAGGGATTGTGTACGTTCCAGGGTATCCGGGCTACTTGCCGTGGGACATTGAAGTTGCAGCTTCGATCCCTGAAAGGCTGAGAAATAGTATCGACCGGGATATTTCCCAGATATCAAACATGGGGGCCAATACAATACGACTCTGGGGAGCGCCCCAATACTGCTACCAGTCAATCAAACAGGCTGGCAATCTATTCATCCTGCAAACATTGTGGATAGACACAGAAGTCGGTGACTTGCACGATCAACAGTTCAAGGAAGACACAAAGACATATATCAGGAGTGTTATTGACAGAATCCATAGCGTCTATACCGATGAGTCACCTCCTCTGATTGCCTATCTGGTAGGAAACGAATTGAGCGAGTCCAGCATTCTGGCAACAAACTCGGCATATCCCGGACTAAACAGCTACTTCGGTTCTTACATCTCCACGGGACAGAACCTGAACGCTTCTGAGGTGTTCTTGGCAGAAATGGCCGACTATGTGAAAGAGTATGAGCACGATACCTACGGAGTTACTCATCTAGTATCGTATTCCAACGACATCAGAACTGCGGATCTGATCGACACACCCTTCCTCGATTTCAGAAGTCACAATACGTACTCCTATGCAGTCCCATTCTACAGGCCCGCGACTTCACCGGGCAGTGTATCAGGCACGCTATTACAGGGTTGGATCGAGGAGTTGAAGTCCAGGTTTCCCGACCTGCCGCTACTCATAACGGAAACGGGATTCAGTGTGTCTCCCAACGCACCACACTTGGGGCCACCAGACTATGGCTACGGCGGCAACACCGAATCTGAACAGATGGCGGGTTTGCTGCAGGCTATTCAGGACATCGAAACGTCACAATTTCGCAACGCCGGGGTGATCATACATGAGTTCCTTGATGCTTGGTGGAAGTTCGGCTTGGAAGACTCCTACTCGCAAGATCCCGACGATGTAGAAGAGTGGTTCGGGGTGATCAGATTGACTGGCAATTGACCGCCAAGAGTCGTGCGGCTGCCGAGTGTCCGCACACTACTCTCTTGCCCGCCATTCTGGCATGGTTTTGAAGCTTCAAATCGACGATCTGGGGCTGCGTTCCGCCGATATAAATCGTTATACGACAACAAGTTACGGTAGAATGGCCGGAGTTGGAGCCGGTTCTTGGCGGCCTGTGAACCCCTATCCCGGCCACGCGGGCGCTGGTTGATCTGCCATTCAGACAGATCATCGCGCCGCGTCTTCATCGTGTACTCGGCGCTACTGGGTGGTACGTGGTCCAGCTATTTTGAGGCCCCGCGACGCGTGTGCGTCAGTATTCGAGGGCGCTCAGGTGGCTGTAGCTCGTCGCTATGCTCTCGAACGGATCCGCGGGATTGTCGTGCTCGACGAAGTAATGCCGAATACCGGCTTGTTCGCTCATTGCGAACAATGACCCGAAGTCGATCATACCGGCTCCCACCTCCACCATCTCGCCATCACCACTCATGTCTTTGACGTGCACCAAGGGAAACCGACCCGGGTGGTCCCGGAAGTACGTGGACGGGTCACCACCTGCCATCGTGATCCAGAAGAGATCCAGCTCGAACGCTACGAGTGCCGGATCAGTCTCGTCGATGAGCACGTCGAAGGGGACCTGGTCTTCCAGGGGCTCGAACTCAAAGTCGTGATTGTGGTATGCGAATGCGAGTCCCGCTTCCTTGGCCCGCTGCCCGAGGCGGTTTAACCGTTCCGCGATTGCCCGATAGTCATCGGGGCTGGTACGGTCACCGGCCGCGATCCAGGGCACGACCAAATAGTGGTGTCCTACCGTCCCGGCGAAGTCCACCGTGGACTCCCAGTCGTTCTCGAGCATCTCCAACGGCACATGGGTTGCCGGAGCCGCGAGTCCATTCTCTTCGAGCACGCTTCGGATCTGCTGGGGCGATCGGTCGAAATACCCGGCGAATTCCACCTCCGTGTATCCGACCTCCGCCACGCGTTCGAGTGTACCCTCAACGTTCTCCTCCATGGCTCCGCGCACGGTGTAGAGTTGGACGCCGATGCGGTCGAGTCGTCGCCTCGCCTCTGCTCGGGCGCAACCTGATGATAGTAGACCGGCGCCGGTCAAGCCGATGGCGCCCGCCGCGGTCAGAAACTCTCGACGATTGGTCATATCAAAGCTCTCTGCGCTGCAATTGTTCGACCGCGTACGCACACGCGCGGGCGGTCAAGGCCATGTAGGTGAGCGACGGGTTCTGGCAGGCAGTCGAGGCCATCGAGGCGCCGTCGGTCACGAACAGGTTCGGGACATCATGGCACTGGTTGTAGCCGTTGAGTACCGAAGTCTGCGGGTCACGACCCATGCGTGCTGTGCCCATCTCGTGAATCGTGAGCCCGGGTGGGCCCTCATTGCGGTAGGGAGTGATGTCGGTGCAGCCGGCCGCCTCGAGCATCTCGTCGGGGTCGATCTCAACGTAGTTCGAGTGCCGCGGCAGGCACTCGCCAAATCCACCGAAGCTCATCTGCCAGGGCCCGGGCTGGCGCAGAGCCTCCTTGAAATCCGCTCCGAAGCCCGGCATGCCGACGCCCCGACTCCAGCCGGCCCGTCCCGCGCTGCCCTGAAATCCGTAGCCCCGTAGGAAATCGGGATGTTCGTCCCTCACGTTGCGGAAGCGTGGTACATAAACCCCGGTGGGCCGATTCCCATACGCGTTGCGATCGTCGAGCCCGGGGACCATACCAACCGCGCCACTTCTCATAGTGTGATCCATGAGGTTGTGCCCCAG
>JBDGZZ010000237.1:0-10183 GCA_039588335.1 Gemmatimonadota bacterium
CGCGTTGGAGGACGGACGCACCGCGCAGCGATAGCCGATCCGGTCAGGCTCAGAAGCCCCGAGCGTGCCGGTGACGGGGAATGTCGAGCTGGTCGGCCCGGAGACGGTGCTGGGGTGCTTGAGACCGGTCGCGACATGCCGAATCTCGTTAGCCGCATTTCCCACCGGTGCCGCATCGGGCAAAGACTCAAGCAGATCTGCTACTTGCCAAAAGGCTGGCGCTGCGACTCCATCGCCCAATTTGTAATCCAACCGGTCGATTAACTCGGTGTTGGAGCGACATCCGTACATGGTGAGGTTGCCGCTTCCCACGAGCAAGCGGGCCCAGTCGTCGCCAAGGAGTAAGTACGTCTTCGGATGGAACGCGGCGCGGCCTTCGAGCGGGACTGGCTGCACGTAATAGTCCAATCCTGCCCTGAGCAGCGATGCCGTCTCCCCGAAAGTCTCCTGGTACTGCCGGTGGTCGAGGAGAAGAGTAACGGTTGCTACACCCTCTCCCTGTAGGAGTCGCTCCAATATCTCGTGTTCGAAGTGGCTAAGGGAGGCGGCGTAGGTCATTAGAACTGCTGACCTTAGATCTTCGCAATCGAATTGGGCTTCAAACTCTATCATGCCCGGACTCCTTCAACGGCTCAGAGCGCAACTCGTCACTACGGTCAGTCTTCGACCACAAGTGGTCTGGCGTAATGCAAGCGAATGATCTTCTCGGGCCAGCGGGACTGAAGACATGTGGGGCCGAGCAGGAAGAAGGCCACAGGCGTCACTCGACGCTCTCTAGCCCGACCGTCCTTCACCGTCCTAGAACATCGACCAACGCATCCGCCACTGCATCCAACTGCTCGAGACTGATGACCAGCGGCGGCAACAGTCGGATGACCGTAGACCCTGCCAGCAGTGCCAATACCCCACGTTCCATGAGGTCGGTGAGATATGGCTGCGCCTTTCCCTTGAGTTCAATCCCGATCATCAATCCCAGATGGCGAACCTCACGGACCTTGTCCGACCGCAGCTGCTGGAGCCTGTTGGCCAGGTGCTCACCCTTGTGAGCGGCTTGAGCTGCGAGGTCGTTCTCCAGCATATAGTCGATGGCTGCTAGTGCAGCGGCACAGGCCAACGGATTACCCCCAAACGTGCTGCCGTGCATACCCACGGCCGCAGCGACGGCCTCCCCACACAACACCGCACCCATCGGGATGCCTCCTGCGATGCCCTTGGCCAAACACAAGATGTCTGGCTGGAGTTCGAAGTGTTCACAGGCGAACATGCGACCCGTACGGCAGAAGCCGGTCTGCACCTCGTCCACGATCAGTAGCGCGCCTCGCCGATCGCAAAGTTGCCGCGCCGCAGTAACGTACTCCTCGTCAGCGACCCGCACGCCGCCTTCACCTTGCACCAGCTCTAGTATTACGGCGGCGGTATCGTTGGAAACCGCGTCGACCAGCTTGTCGCCATTGTTGAACGGCACGAACGAGAAGCCATCTAGCAACGGCTCGAACTCGGCGCGGTACTTGTGCGTCGCACTCAATGCTCCCAGCGTTCGCCCATGAAAACCGCGCATGGCACAAACGAAATTCGATCGTCCGGTGGTGTGACGGGCGAATTTGATCGCGGCCTCGACACTTTCGCTGCCCGAATTGCAGAGGAAGGCCCGCTGGAGACCGGGTGGGGCGACGGACGCCAACTTCTCGAGCAGCCGAGCGCGTGTGTCGTTGTAGAATACTCCCGGGCATGTGATCAGCTTGCGAGATTGCGTGGCGATGGCGGCAGCTACCTGAGGATTGGCGTGGCCAATGTTGGCAACACCCACTCCGGCCGTGCAATCGATGTAGCTCTTCCCGTCTTCATCCCACAGCGTGGCACCTTCACCCCTTACAACGGTCACATCGCGCTTGGGGAAGACCTCGAACCCATAGGTCTGCTCGAATTCTCGAGCGTTCATCGGATCACTGTTCCCTTGCCTGCCAGCGCGTCTCGCACCGGGTGCTCCGTGCGTCCATCACCGATCGTTACCTCGATGGCTCCCGCTTGAAACAGCTTTCGCAACGCCAGCATCTTGCGCTTCATGCGACCCTCGACTTGCTGTTCCCGCTCCGCCAGCTCATCTCGTGACAGCTGCTCCACCAAGCTGCTGGGGTCATCTGCGTCTTCCAGGAAACCAGGCGCCTCGATGAACTGGAAAATGCGCTCAGCCTGCAACGCGTCCTGCAGCACGTTCACAATGTCGTCGTTCTCCGAATTGATCGCGACACGCTGTTCATCCATGATAGGTATGGTGATCACGGGCGTGTAGCCGTTGTCTAGCAACAACCGGAGAAGACCCGCGTTCACCCGTCTGGGCTTGCCCGAGAAGTCCCGCTTGATGAGGGTCTTGGCACCTTCGCGCACTCGGATGCCGCGATTCCGTTGACCTTCGATAAGCTTCCCGTCGATACCGCTGAGTCCCACGGCATTGATACCGTGACGTTGGCAAAGCTCCACAAGACGCTTGTTCCGCAAACCTGCATAACTCATCAGTATCAAATCGATGGCCTGAGCATCGGAGTACACGCTTGTGTAACCCGATACCGATGTCAGCGTCTCGCGCTGCGTACCGAGCTGCTCGGCGAGATCGTCGCGCAACGCGTTGGCTCCGTGCAGAATCACGAATGGCTCGTCGAGTTCCGCTAGGTCGGCAACAATGCCTGCCAGATTGATACTGGCACCACCACCTATCTTGACTATATACATGTCGCTACACCGCTTGAGATCGCAAGATACTCTGATCTGAAGTATGCCGTGCGTAGTGCAGCAGCGATGTACTCGTCACAACATACCTCAGAAACAGTCAATGGTCCCGTTGGGTACCGGAGACCAGTCAGCCTCCCCGGGGTACGCCTCCGAGCAGAGAACGTGAACACCATCCTTCCGATGGGTTCTCATTTGGAAGTACTCAGGATCCTCGTTGAACCGCGACGCAACGTAGACGCTCCTGGTACTGGCCATGATGATGTTGATCGCCCTCACGTAACGAGTACGTCGCTCGATGATTGGGACGCCACGCTCGAGCGCATGCAACATGTCACCTTTGTCGAACCGTTTGACATAGTTGAACACCTTCTCGGCACCGATGCGGCCTTGCTCCCTTATCCTGACGCCGCGTAGCTCGCCGTTGAATGCAAACGCATACTGGCCGTCGACAAACGGCATGTTGTTCTCGACTCGTATTCCCTCATCTCGGAAAGCGCTGCGAGCGTGGGCCAGCATCAACCTGGTCTGCCCGTGCAGAGTGTCGTGGTCCTCCCAGATGGGATCGATATTGCGGTACATGCGCCACTCACCTGCCTCCAGCCAAGCGCAGCCCCAACCGTGTCCTTGGTACTCCTTACTGTTACGGGAAATCTCAGCAAAGGTCTCGAGGTGTCGCCGCATCTCGAAGGGCTGCTCGGCTCGGACGCATAACAACCTACACATGACCGCGACTCAAACTGGGTGCAATCCGGGAAAGTCCAGACCGCTGGTCTCGGGCAGCCCATGCATGAGATTGAACACTTGCACCGCTTGGCCAGCCGCCCCTTTCATGAGGTTGTCAATAGCACTGATGACCACAAGCCGGTTGGAAGTTGTGTCACGCTCGAACCCGATGTCACAATAGTTCGTGCCGCTGAGCAGTTTGGGCTCCGGGTAGCGGTGAATCCCGGTTCGCTCCTTCACCAATCTGACGAATGGCTCATTGGCGTAGTCTTCTCGATAGATCTTCCAGATTTGCTTGTCTTCGAGGGGTTCCGTTAGAAAGGCGTGGCACGTTGCCAGAATGCCACGTACCATCTCAATGGATGTTGCTGAGAAGTGGATGTTGTCGCGACCAAGCTCCTGAAACATCTCTGCCACGTGCCGGTGACCCGATGGTTTGTACGAGCGTACTGCCCCACTGCGCTCAGGATGATGACTGGCAGCGCTCGATACGTTGCCGCCCTCACTGGAACCGGCCTTCACCTCGACCACCGCAGAATCCACCAGGCCTCGCTTGTACAGCGGGTGCAGCGCCAGTATCGTGGCGGTCGCGTTGCAACCGGCGCACGCCACCCGATCGGCGTTCATGATGCTGTCACGGTGCAGCTCGGGAATGCCGTAGCTGAATTTGTGGAGCAGGTCGGGACGCTCGTGCTCCCGTCCATACCATTTGAGGTATGCAGCGCTGTCACGCAAGCGAAAGTCACTGCTGAGATCCACGAGCTTCTCAGCCAGACCGCCGAACTCGTCTATACGGGCGATTGCCTCGCCGTGGGGCATGCACAGAAACAAGACATCGCACGGCTCGAGTTGAGACGCCGCGCAGAACTTGAGCTGACTCACCTTGCGCAGATTCGGATGGGCCCTGTGAACCAGCTTTCCGGCAAAACGCTGCGACGTCACCTGCTTGACCGTCACATGCGGGTGAAACAGCAGCAAGCGGAGCAACTCGCCACCCGAGTAACCAGAACCGCCGACGATGGACGCAGTTATCATCGTGCCAGCGCCACAACGTAGCCTGCGACCTCTTGGGGAATGTTCACACCGGTCGTGGAGATGCTGTTGCGGAACTCCATGGTGTAGTTCACTTCGTTGACCAACAAGCCGTCCGGAGTCTCGAATAGATCTACCGCGAGCACCCCGCCTCCTACTGCAGTTGCCGCTCGCAGCGAGATTTCGGCAATCTCGTCGGTCACCGTACAGCGGCTGGTCGTTGCTCCCCGAGCGGTGTTGGTGATCCAGTGTTCCGAAGAACGATAGATCGCCGCAATGCACTCTTCACCGACCACGAAGCTGCGGATGTCGCGTCCCTGCTTGTGGATGTACTGCTGTACATAGAAAATCGAGTGGTGATAGCTGCCGAGGATGGTCTTGTGTTCGAGGATGGACTCGGCGGCCTCGCGGTCGTTCACCTTGGATAGCAGCCTTCCCCAGGAACCAACGGCGGGTTTCAAGACGGCGGGATACCCGAGTTCCTCGATGGCATCCAAGGCCGATTCGGTGGTGAATGCGACTCGCAGCTCCGGCTGCGGCACACCGTGTTGGTGTAGTGCGAGGGACGTAAGGATCTTGTCACCGCATATGGTCGCGACTTCGGCCGTGTTCACGCAGCGGACTCCCATGCTCTCCAGCATTCGCAGGCCATGCATTGCACGCGAGTGATTGATGCAGCGTTCCAGGACGACATCGACGTCCAATCTGCTGGCTAGATCGAAGATCATTTTCCGGTCGTCGAGCATCACCAAGTCGACATCTTGACGCTGCTTGAACTCATGGATCAAGAGTTTCTCTTCCGGCCGGATCAATGAGTGCAAGAATCCGACTCTCATTCGCCCCAGTCCTCCTCACACTCCGGTGCCTCACCCAGAGTGGGTGGGTCGATCTCCAGCACTTCGAGCTCCGTGCCGCAGTCGGGGCATTCCATCAGCTCGCTTACCACAGCGTCGGATGTGAGGGTCACCTCCCCGCCACACGCGGGACATTCTGCCATATCAGGGCTCCTCTGGATCAGTGTTGGTTTGGAATCGGTCCATCTTGCAACTGGCAAGATCCACGCCGGGCTGACGGCTCAGGTGGCGGCTACCCACCAGGACCCGAGGTTCGGCCGGGTGGCAGGGCTTTTGCTGGCTTGGAACCGCATTGACCGGGATTTTCTTGGCCGATCGTCCCTGGACCAAGCAGGCACGTTCGGCCATACTCTCCCGTCAGAAACCTAACAGCAGCGCTCGAAACCAGCACCGTGGGGACCTGTTTGCGCGAGTTGAAATTGGTGATCTGGGATCTGGACGAGACAATCTTGCGCGGAGTCTTCGCGGAGGGAGACCGGCAGCTAGATCCGACCGGCCAGGCTCTCATCGAGCGGCTGCACGAGCGTGGCGTGCTCCAGGCGATGGCGACGCAGAACGAGCCCGAGGTCATGGCTGAAGCCATTTCACTCTTTGGTTGGTCCGACTTCTTGCAAGTCGCAAAGGCTGACTTCACCCCCAAACGACAAAAGGTCCTGGACATCCTCGCTGAGCTGGACATCAGTGCTGATCATTCGGTTCTCGTCGACAATGACCCGTTTCATCGTGACATGATGCGGATCCAGGTACCGAACCTCACCGCCTGGTCAGCGGCCGAACTCAGCGCTCACGTCGATTCACTGCAAGGCCGTGTGACTGACGAAGCCCGTCGCCGACCTCAGATGTACCGGGCAATCCGGCAACAGAAGACGGACGTGCAGATCGCCGGAGACTCCGAGGCTTTTCTCGCCCAATGCGACATCCGCGTCAGGATCCGGCCGTACCAGCCAAGCGATGAGGAGCGCGCGGTGGAACTGCTCACGCGCACCAATCCGGTATAGGCATCATTGGGGTATGGCGTCCGCAGCCGATGTTTGTTTAATCCGACTGACAATGAGTGCGACAGAAGTATGGCGTTCTCCGCTGGGAGATGGCAACCTGCGGTTGTCAGACGAGCAGGTTCCCCCAGCACGGAAGGAGAACGCCAATGGACAGACAGGTATATCGGGTTGGACGCTCACACGTCAAGCTGCACGATTGCTACGATCGGCCAAAGTGGCAAGCGGCTCCGGTCGCACGTGGTCGAGACCAACGCGAAGGCTCTGATCGAGGTAATCCGGGCGGTACCCAAAGACCGTCATCTTTGCCTCGAGGAAGGCCCGCACTCGAACTGGCTGTACGAGGTTCTGTCTCCTCACGTCCAGGAGACTGTAGTGGCTCTTGTGAACGAGAGCCGAGGGCCGAAGAACAACAAGCTCGATGCCTTCGGCCTGGCCGAGCAGCTGCGCATTGGAGCGATTCGTACCAAGGTCTACAAGAAGCGAGGCGGAGCGATGACCAGGGTGACGGCAGCGGCAACGGTACTGCGTGCGTGGGCGGCCATATGGTAGACCAGCGTTCGATACGCGATGCCACCCCACAGGACATCGCCAGGGTCGTCCAACTTTGGGCCGAGCACGTGGACTTCCACGCGCAATGCGATCCGCGGTTCCTGCGGAAAGAGGGATCAGAAGACGGCTTCGCTCAGCACTTGCGCGCCAAACTGGGCGAGTCGGACTACCTGCTGCTAGTCGCAGAGATCGACGGCGAGGTGGTGGGATTCCTGAACGGGGAGTTATCCGCCTACCCACCCTGCTTCGAGCACAGGACCCACGGCTTCATCGACAATCTGGCAGTATCGCCACAGCGGCAACGTGCCGGCTTGGGTACCACCCTGCTCGAAAAGGCGATGGCCTGGTTCTCCGCCAAGGGTGTGACCACAGTTGAGGGACGCGTGCTCATGTCTAACCCGGTGGCCACGGCGTTCTGGCAGAAGACCGCGTTCGAGCCCTATATGCATACGATCCGGGCAGCGACGGACTTGCATGAGTGAGCCCGTGTCAGTTCCGCTCCGGAGCGGAGGACGAACAGCATGACCAACATGAAGACATTCCCGACCTACGCAGTGCTCGCCGCATTGCTGTCTGCGACCCAACTGTCAGTGCCACCGTCGGTAGAGGCGCAGGAACCTTCCGGTCTTCGGGGAGACGCTGCAGCAATCGCGCACGCCGAGGCGATGGTAGCCGCGATGGGTGGCCTGGCCATATGGCGTGAACTCGAGAGCGTTCACTTTGTGCACGAGTGGGACATCTTCAACCGCGCAGACATCTACCTGGAAAACGAGATTCTGGACCTCACCGGACCGCGCTCATACGTGACGATGGAGAGCGAGATCTACAACAGAGTGCGAGCGTATAGCCCTGAGTACCGCTACTGGAACATCGTCAACGGGGAGTTCTCCTACGCGAGCGATCAGGCCTTTGACAGCGCCATGGAACGCGCACCGTATAGCATTTACCGATTGGCGAGAGCAATCGCACGGGGCGATAGCTTCTATCACGTCCAGTTCGGTCCAATGAGGGACATGCCCGGGACAAACGCCCTGGAGTTCCGTGGCCCGGACGACGAGATCCACGGCTGGATTCTGCTCAACACGAGAAAGGAACCGGTCGTGTGGGCGACGACGCAGTACAGCTATAGCTTTGGCCCACTAGAGCGGTACGGGAATCTCCGCGTGCCGCGGCGGGCGATCACTGGAGGCGGTCGTGTTCGTTACGAAATGGTGTCACTCAATGGCAGTAATGAGCGCCCCGATCATTCGCTCTTCGCCCCACCGCCCGAGTTTGTAGAGCGATTCTGAGTTACAACCGTTTCCCGGGGTGAACTTGCAGGAGGCGGCTGCCCTTCGTGGCAAGAACACCCGCTCCAACCGGGGCCTCACCGCTCTCATGCCGTATGACCTTCAGGCGGCAGAGCTGTCAAGGCGACGCGGCTACTGTCACCCGCCAACGATGCCGGCCCCGTTGTGCCTCGCCGCCTCCACGATATGACGCAGTTCCGGCAACTCTACGACCTTCCCCTTCCGACCGACTGCTTTGACGGCATCCAATACAGCCGGGGCGAGATCTTCCGGTTCTTCTATCTGTCTCAGGGCGTACCGGACCGATGCCATACCGGACATGTGATCGAGGGAGAACTTGCGCGATCTTCCCAGTAGATCGGGGTTCAAACTCTCGTAGTGCGTGGGGTTGATTGTCGCCGCATGGGTGTGAACGCCGGCACAATGTGTGAACGCGTTGGGACCCGTTACTGGGAAGTTCACTGGGACCGGTACACCCGCGTGGTCGCTCACAAGCTGATACAGGCTCATCAACTCTTTGAGGTCCCACCTGTCCTCGCCGAAGTCCGTGTGCAGGACCACGAGCAGCTGGGCCAGATCTACGATACCGGCTCGTTCTCCCAGACCGACGACGGCTGCATCGATGATGTCCGCCCCCGCCCGATAGGCATCCAATGCGTTTGCCAGCGCCAAGCCCCGGTCGTTGTGACAGTGCACGGCAATCTTCGGCCGCAGTCCACGGCCCTCGAGTTCAGCCCTGAGCCGTATTACATAGTCGTACATGTTGTGGTCGGTTCCGGGCACCATGTGTCCCGTCGTGTCGGCTACACTGATGATGTCCGCACCCGATTCGACCGCCGCAGCGGCAGCTTCCACAACGTTCCCGAACTGCGATCGGACCGTATCCTCCGGAGTGTAGCGAACGATGAGTCCGGGCTCGCGCTGCTTGGCATAGGAGATCACCTGCGTGATTTGTCCTATGGCCGCACCCAAGTTGGTGCGGAACACACCATTCAACCGCTCATCCGAGACACAATAGAAGACGCCAAGGAAGCGCGCCCCGCACTCCAGGGCTGCGTCCACATCCTTTGTCAATGACCGGGAGTGGGCACCGACGATTGCGTTGAAACCGCCGGCCGCTAGCTGACGGACTGCTTCGCGTATGTCGGAGCTCACTGCTGGGTGTCCCGCTTCGATGTACTGCACTCCGACCCTGTCCAGCGCCCTGGCGACCGCGAGCTTGATGTGCGCGTCGAAGTAGACACCGGGAGTCTGTTCCCCTTCCCGCAAGGTGCTGTCCAAAACCTCGATCATTCGGTTACTCCGTTGAGGGGGTGTGTGCAGTGCACGAGTCCGAGACGTTTGTGACTAGATGCGCGCCGATGCTGATTGTGCCAAGTCAACATCAAGAAACGAGCCAATCCGGGGTACGGCCCCAAATGACTGAGAGACCAGGCTGGAGAAGCGGGTCGTCTGACCGGGAGGGCAATGTCATTAACCCCATTGAAGTTCATGATGAGATGAATGCGAAGTAGATTTAGAAATCCAATTGATCTGTAAACGCTTTGGCTGAACGAACATGAGAAAGATTCTGATCTGCGTTCTGCCGGGACGGTGTCGATGGGCAAATTGACCTCTGTGCTTGGGCATCCTGCACACCACGCCGAAAGGGCGGCGCAGGCATTTTGCCACACCGCTTCACTGGGGTGTTGCTGATCGGGCGAACGGGTGCCCAACCCTTTTGTCGTCTGGACTGGAGACGAGTTCTCGAATCCTCGATACGTTTGCACCAACAGGAGCAATATGGTCCTCCATTCCATCGATGGCCATGATTTCCGAATCAGCGTTCAGGGCGCAATTACGCCAGCATAATCGGCAAGATGTTATCATTTTCTCTGCTCTCCTGATTCAGGTGGCGCGGCTGGCAGTGCCCATGCGTTGCCTCCTGACGCCAAAGTGCGGCGTCAGTCAGCAGGCGTCAACGTGAGCGCAAACAAGAAGCGCCCGCAACGCGAGCGCCTCTCTGTTCGAT
>JBDGZZ010000238.1:0-6955 GCA_039588335.1 Gemmatimonadota bacterium
AACGCCCATCCACAGGCTGAGGTGGCGACCCTGGCGGGGTTGTTGAATTGGGTGAGCGGTGAGCCGTAGTCTCTCCCGCTCCCTGCTCCCTGCTCCCTGCTTCCCGCAGTCACACCTCTGCGAGTGCGTACAGCATGTCCACATATGCCTTCTCCATCTGTGCCAACCCGGCGATCCTGGAACCGTCCTTGGGCTCGATCACCATGTATTCGTTGGGAGCGTGAGCGCCCGATCCGTGTCCGAGTGATGCCAGGACTAGGGGTAGTCCAAGCCGCTCGGTGAACTGGTAGAACGGTGCACTGCCAGCCAGGCGGGGCCACACAGCTGGCGGGTATCCATGCTTGTTGAACACGCCGATGGCTGCTTGGACGAATGGGGCTTCAACTGACGTTTGAGACGGAGGGTATCCCGAAAGCTGGCGTACCGTGATGTCACCGAACCCTTGGGCCTCGAGATGTCTTCGAATCAGAGCCAATGCGTCATCCGGCCGCTGGTTGGGAACGAGCCGGGAATCGACCTTTGCGGTTGCCTTGTGTGGCAGGATTGTCTTCACTCCCTCGCCGGTGTATTCCCTCGCCGGTGTATCCACCCCATATGCCGTCCACGTTCAAGGTGGTGTCGTACAGGTAGCGGAGGATCGCCCCTTCTCCGGCCGCATCGTCGATCCAGCGTTCAACGCCGACCGCCTGTTTAATGGGGTCCTCATCCCAGTTTGCCAAGACGGCATTTATGAGGCGCTGTTCCTCATCCGTAGGTCCCTGAACCGGCCGGTAGTAGCCCGGAACCGTTATGGTGTTGCCGTCCGGGGACGTCAGGGTGGCTAGAGCCTGAACCAGGCGCCAAACGGGGGAGTCGACTATGGCCTTGAACGATCCGTGTATCTCTGATTGTGTCGGACCGCCATGTGAGCCCCCGGCAGCCTCCAACTCAAAGTAGAGGATACCCTTCACACCAAGGTTGAGGGTCACGTCACCTCGAGCATTCTGGGAATTGAACGGGAAGAAGACTCCATCGGCAGTACGCAGTCGCTCCTCGTACTGATCGACTATCTCCGGGTAGTGCGGTGAACCCAATTCCTCCTCACCCTCGGCGGTCACCATGAGATTCACCGGAAGTCGTCCTTCGGCAGCGATGATTGCTTCCAGGGCGTTCAGAAAGGCACGTTCAGGACCTTTTTCGTTCGTGGCCCCACGCGCCATCACGACAGACCCTAACTCGGTTGTGACTAGCTCCCCGGCAAACGGCGGCACCTGCCAGTCATCGGGATTCACGGGCTGAACGTCGTACATCATGTAAACCATCAGTGTCTTGTCCACACCGGCATCGTAGTAGCCCCACACTCCCGGATGCCCGGAAGTCGGCACCATAGCCGTATCACGGAAACCGAGGGCCTTCAGGTCGGCTTCGACCATGTTGGCCATCGCTTCGATTCCAACGTTCTGCGCACTTATGGATGGCTGTCTCAGCCACCGCCGGATGTTTTCCAGATGGTCGCTCAGATTCTCGTCGATGTATCTGTATATTGCCGAGTGCTGCCCTTGGTATGCAGGCACGGTGTTGACGTCGAAGGCCTCATCGGTTGTGAGACTGAAGTGTGGCCGCAAGTCGCCCTGTTGTAGAGCGGACGGCAAAGCAGCCGCAGTCAGGCCCAGTACTCCCTGGGACATGAAATCGCGACGACTCAGATGGCGGGAATCGAACAAGGTCATGGCTTCCTCTGGATTTTGGGAATCGACCAAGAAGAGAAGATATCAGGCGTGTCAGTGCAAGTAGCTTCTCGGTAATCCAGCCAGCTCCCGGGAGGAAATGCATGGTCGAGAGTGGCAGGCTCGGTTCCGTTCCCTATTTTTCATGGCAAGGTCGAGCCCTGATCTACCGGAGGCCCGTATAATCCGAATGGACGAAAGCACGTTACAGACGTTCAGGAGTCTTGCAGAGGAGATCCGAACGGGCTTCAGGGAAATGAAGGAAGCTTCCGGTGAGCTTCGCGTTGTTCACGGGTACCTCGAATCGAAGGATACGGTCGAAGCCTACAAATCACTGTGCCTTCCTGTTCGACGCGCCTACAAGGACACAGATCGCATCAGTTTCCTCCGCACGAGTCAGTTGCTGGGTGAGTCCGTATCTGCGGGTGTCAAAGAGCGATTGGCGGGGGTTGTTGCCAAGTACAAGGATGTGCTAGGTGAGTTGTCTTCCTACACGATTCTCAACGATAGACAGGTACAGCATCGTGACGTATTCGAGGCGTGGTTGGACGCCTCCATATTCGGTGACTTTGCAGGGAAGGATCAGAAGTACCGGGCGCTGTTGGACGAATGCGGCAAAGCAGTGGAAGGCATAGCGGTGCGCCTGACCGAGGCTATCGCAAACCGCGTATTGGAGCTGGACGAGGTTATCGTGGAGGCCCTGGGTCAACAGAAGGAATAGGACGGAGCGGGGAGCAGTCAGCGGATTGTCACTAATCAGCATAGGTGCACCAATGAGAATAGCGGCTATCCCAACCGATTCGAAGGTGAGTGCCATCGTCTTGCTGTTGGCGCTGCTACACCGGCCACCTCGACTCCGAGTTCCGTGACAACGTGAACCCGCGGGACGCAATCCGCATGGGTATCGATCGGGTTGAGCACTTCCTTAGCGGCGATGCAATTGTACCCGACAGATCGGCCTACGCATCTCTCGAGCATCTGTCTCCGGATTCTCCGCAGGTCGATGCGATTGTCCAGCTCTACATCGAGCACAACGTCTTCTTTGACGCCACGCTTACGGCATACGGCTATTACGGGGACAGAGACCCCGAGGTGTACACCTACTTCGACGATGGGCCGGGCTATTTCACTCCCTACGTTCGCGAGATTCTGGCGAGCCGGGATCCGCGGCCGGCCAACTCCCAGTTCGAGCGCATCTATTGGGTGAAACGCGGTACCATCAGGGCATTCTACGATGCCGGTGGGGGACATCTGATTACACTCGGTACGGATCATCCCAGTTGGGGTGAATACATCTCGGGTTTTGCTGTACACCGGGAGCTTCATGCGATGGCCTTGGCAGGCATTCCTCCAGCCGCGGTTCTCAAGGCCGCCACCATCAACGGGGCCAGAGCACTCAACGTCTCCGGCTATCTCGGTACTGTTGAGCCAGGCAAGTTCGCCGACCTCGTCATCATGAACGGGAATCCACTGGAGGATATACGCAACACGCGGAATGTCCGGATCGTGATGAAAGCTGGAGTTGTGTATGACAGCAGAGAGTTGCTCGATGCAGTGAAGGGAAAGATCGGCCCCAACGGGCCTGACGAAGTCTCTATGTGGACGAGTGAGAGAAGGAAGCCAAAATGACACACCGACGGTCTTTTCTGAAGCAGTTGGGCACGATTGCCGGAGCCTCTGCCTTCGGCAGCCTAATGGATGTGCGCAGCGCCTTTGCGCGACAGCTCGACGACTTGCAGCCTGCCAGGACGAATGTCTCGCGCTTTGCTGCACTCAGAGAACGCTACATGCTTAGCCCAGATGTGATCTATTTCAATCACGGTTCTATCGGCACAGTTCCACGAGCAGTCAACGAGGCGCAGGTTCAGTACTTGAGGATCTGTGAGTCAAATCCCTGGCTCTACATGTGGGGCGGAGAGTGGGAGGAACCAAGAGAGAGAGTCAGGGAGAAAGCTTCGGTTGTCATGGGCTGTGACTCCGCCGAGTTGTGTCTCACACATAACACGACAGAAGGGTTTAGCACTCTTGCGAGCGGGCTTGCCCTCGGCCCTGGCGACGAAGTCGTCTTCAGTTCGTTGAATCACGATGGCGCCAGTGTGTGTTGGAACCACTATGCTGCTCTGAGGGGGTTCGCGGTGAAGCGTTTCGACTTCCCGGTAATGGACGTCCCTACAATAACCGAGGACGAGATATTGGATCTCTATGACCGGAACATCTCGAGCAACACGCGTGTCGTGGTTCTGCCGCACATAGACAATGTGGTTGGGCTGCTGCATCCGGTTCGCGAGATCACGAGGTTGGCGAAATCCAAGGGAGTAGATGTAGTAGCGGTGGATGGAGCCCAGTCGGTTGGAATGCTGAACGTGAACATGCGTGATCTAGAAGTAGACGTGTACTGCACGAGTACGCACAAATGGGTGCAGTCCCCCAAGGGCCTGGGACTGATGTATATACGCCGCGAATTACAGGACGATGTCCAGCCGATGTGGGTTACCTGGGGTCAACGGAGGTGGGGCGGCACTGTGCGCATGTTCGAAGATTATGGAACTCGCAACCTTCCCGAACTGCTCACGTTGGGTGACGCAATCGACTTTCAGAGGGAGCTCGGTGCTGAAGCGAAGGAGGCGCGGTACCAAGAGCTGTGGCGGCAATTTCGCTCGGCTACCGAGGGTTCTGATCGTGTCATCTGGCGTTCACCCGAAACGTGGGCGTTATCGGCGTCACTCTTCGCGCTGGAGGTCCGCGGGGTGCAGAGCGCCGATCTTTTCGAGTCGATGTACCAGAATCACGGGTTCGTTTTCCGCCCGTTCAGCACACAGGATCTCAACACGGTGCGTATCTCACCCAACGTGTATAACACGGAAGATGAGATTGGGAGATTCTTCGAAGTAGTTGAAGAGATGTGAATCTACCGTTTCCTACGCCGCTTTCCCTTGCCGAAAATTCTTGGGTCGGGTCCTGTGTCACACCACGGCTCCGGCGGTTTCACCGGCGGAGGGTCCTTGGGCAGGTCCGGAGTGCAAGGTGGCCGGCCGGCGGACGACGGCTTCTTTACTCTGAAGATTTCGCCGCTGATGATATCTGATAGCCGTATCATGGCTCACCTCCTTCTCTGTAAATCTATCACCGCGCGCCTCAGTTGGAACCTGGACGTTCCTTTCTGAACACGATGTTTCCGCCGACCACTGTGAAAAGAATCGAACCATTCAACAACAGTCCGGGATCAGCCGACCCCAACGTAAGTGGGTCGGTGTCCATGACCGTGATGTCCGCCAAATTGCCCGATTCGAGTGTCCCGGTCTCCCCTTCCAGGAACGAGCTGTAAGCCGCCCAGGTGGTGTATCCACGCACAGCCTCCTCAGGAGTCATTACTTCTTCGGGATACCACCCTCCCTCCGGTTCCAGTTCCTTGTCTCTGCGCGTGATAGCGGCGTGGAGTCCGTAGAAGATATTGTGATCCGAGCCGGCGAGGTCGGAATTAAAGATGAGCCGAGCGCCCGTCTGCCTCAGCGAGCGCCATGCGTATGCGTGTTTCACTCGTTCGGGGCCGAGCCTGTCCTCGGCCCATGTCTTGTCCTCGACAGCATGCGGCGGCTGCATCGAGGCGATGATTTGTAGTTCGGCGAATCGGTCGATGTCGTTCGGGTGTACGACTTGTGCGTGCGCTACTCTGTGGCGCAGGTCAGGCGAACCGGAGTTCGTCTCCGCCATGCGCTCCAGGAAATCGAGCGTTTCGCGATTCCCTGCGTCACCGATTGCGTGGATCGAGACTTGGAAACCAGCATCTATCATGTCCTCTACTATCTGTTCGTTGAATCCATACTCATCGCCGCTCACTCCGCGATGTCCGGGTCGATCTGAGTAGTCTTGAAGCAGCCTCGCTCCGCGTGAACCCAGTGCGCCGTCGTAAAAGGCTTTCACTGACCGAGTGATCAGCATGCCACGAAAGCGTGTCTCTGGTCCCTTGGCTTGCCACTCGCGTAGCAGATCCTCGTCACGTGCCGCCAACATCGCGTAGACTCTTATCGGGAGCCTGTTCTGGGAATTGAGTCGATCAAAGGCACGCATGAGGTCGGTTGCAGCTCCGGCCTCGTGCACCGCGACGTATCCGTCTTGGGCCATAGCATTGAGCCCGGCTTCCACCCGCGCTTCCAGTCCTTCAGTCGTTACGGGCGGGACGGCGGCATCGAGCAGAGCGACCGCTCGGTTCACCAGAACGCCCGTTGGATTACCGTCGCGGTCCCTTAGTATTTCGCCACCCTCAGGTACCTCGGTAGCGGATGTGATGTTGGCTTCCTCGAACGCAAGCCGGTTTGCCCACACGGCGAAACCATGTAGACCGCCCAAGTACACCGGATGATTGGGAACACGCTGCGACAGCAGCCGCATGTCGGGGTAGTGATCGGCCCATGCTCCCTCATCCCAGCCCCAGCCGATTATCCACTCGCCTTCGGGGACAGTGGCCGCCCGTTCCGCAACCAGGTCGATCGCTTCCGCCTCGGTTTCGACCCCCATGAGATTCACTCGTTCCAGGTTTGCACCTAGCCCAGCGATATGTACGTGGGAATCAACCAGGCCGGGCAGAATCGTGCCTCCGGCAACGTCCACGACTTCAGTGGATGGTCCCCGGTACTTCTCCACGTCGGCCATGCTCCCGACGAACAGGATGCGACCGCCGCGCACTGCAATCGCCTCGGCGTCTGCCTGCCAAGCTCCGTCTACGTATGGCGCGTTCGCCGCCGGAGTACCGTCAGGTGCGGGTTCGTCCCAGGTGAAGGTGTACACTCGACCGTTCACCAATATGAGATCGGCAGTCTGAATGATCTCACAGCCAGTGAACCAGCTCGCTGAGAGAAGAATTACGACGCCGAGCCCAACCGAAGCAAGGCGCAGAGACCGAATACGGAATCGTCTGTTCGACATCGTTGTTTGACCTGATCTCGGGTCGAGGCTGAAGGTGGAGTGCTCCTAATAGGTACTTGCCTCACCCCGTGCGCAAGAAGTGTGTGAGTCTTTCTTACCTGGCCCGCTGCAGAAACGTCGCCAGTTCTCTGTAGCGGTCCTCCATCCGGCTCCGCAGGTTGGGGTCATCGGGGTCAGGTAGGTTCGTGGCGTGCGCCTGAAACGATTGGCACTGTCCGGCCTCAGCCAGGATTGCCTTGCCGCTCCTGGTGTCGCCTTCGCTCAGCACGCCCTGAACGGGCTCCGCCGGCTTGAAATGTTCTGCGGCTAGACGAAATTGCTCCTCG
>JBDGZZ010000239.1:0-6478 GCA_039588335.1 Gemmatimonadota bacterium
CGACCCCCCTGTCCTCGTCTATCCCGACAACACGTCTCACTGACCACGGTCCTTCAGTCAGGCGGTTCTTCATGGTTCCATCGGGGCCAAGACGATATAGGTGGGCCCAGCCATCCCGTTCGGACCACCACAGCATGTCGCCGGAGGAAAGCAGCTCGAGCCGTTGCTCCTCGACGTATGTGTTCAACCGCTCCTCGATCAGAACTCGTACATCACCAGTGCTGGCATCGGCAACACAGACGTCGATTCTATGTAGATCGCGACTACTACGAGTGAAGTAGAGTTGATCTGAATTGTCTGCCAGCCACAACGGCCGGCGCGGCTCTTCGCTATCGGGATAGAAGAACTGCCGTGCGCTGGAGATACGGACCGACTGGTCCTTGAAGCCCTCGGCCTGCACCTTCACCATCTCGCGTGCCTCGAGATCGTAGATCAAGATCTCCTGCTGGGTGACGTCCTTTTCTCCTGGCATGTCATACGTGTACGTCTCGAGTTCGGGACGCTTGTTCCCCACTGAGTGTATGACCCACAGGTGACCAGATTCCCGCTGGTCGCTCCGGACCATCGCAAAACGCTTTGAATCCTTGGACCAGGTAATGCTGGCGCGCTTACGCTTGTCCTTGTTTTTCTCCCGCTCGGCGTCAGTGTCGCCACGCTCACCAACCGAATAGCTATAGTACTTCTCTCCGTCTTCTGTCAGCTGGACCTCATCTAACTCGACTTTCTCATCAGCCTTGTCCGCCTCTTCTCCTTCTTCGCCGCGCCGCGCATCCAATATCTGCTGGTAGTCCTCACCCGTCATCATGAAGAGGTTGTGATTGCGGGCGAAAACGATGGTGTTGCCATCGGGTGATACGCTGGCCCACGAAGGGTGGTTATCCGGAGCCTCCCAGTCGGCCAACTCGCGCAGTGTCTGGGTGTTCACGTCATATTCGAAATGAAACACTCTCTTCTTTGGGCGGCCTTCGCGTTGTCCTTCTTCTTCCTGCTCCTCCTCCTGTTCTTCTTCTACTTCTTCCTCTTCTTCCTCCTCCTCGTCCTGGGATGACTGAACTTCGAACTGAAGAGTGTTTGCGTCGATGAACTTTATGGCTCTAATAGGAAGGTGCTGCCCGTCCCACGGATCCTTGGTGATGCGTGTGAGTTCGGCGGCAATACGATTGTTGTCGAACATCTGGCGTTTCGTCCCTGCCACCGGGTCGACTAAGTAGAAGAATTTCCCGTCCGACGTCTCCCACTCGTACCAGAATCGCTCGCTACCCTCTATCCAACGGGGGCTCACGGACGTGCTGTAGATGAGCTTCTGCATCTTGTAAGGAGCAAATCTGGCCGCGAGTTGATAGTTGGCGGCCGTCACCTGATCGGCAGTGGTTTGAGCGGCTGTCTGCGCTGTTGTCACCGTGAGGGTGCCGAAGACGGCGATCAAACTCCACATCAAGCGTGGACTACGACAAGGTCTTACCATGGGGGATATCCTCCCAATCATTGTGCACAACCAATTATCACTTGTATATGAGGGTTTTGAGGCGCCACTTTGCTGCGCCTTGGCTTAGATGCTACTCGGCGGGCAAGAAGTTGGCTAGTGGCTGTCACGACAGGCCAGCCGGTCTAAGCGGTGAAGAGCCGCTGATGGGGTTGGAGACAAGACCTAAACGCCTCCGTCTCCAGGCGTCACTCAATCATGAACGTTGTCAATGGGATTCGTCGGCACCGTCCACAATCGCTGTCCCGCACAAGGCACTGATCTCAGGGGCTGGATGCTTCTACCGCATCCCGATGGCGGCGGTTACTATCGGTGGAGTATTGGTTGCCGCATCGGCCAAAAACTGTTCTCGATTCCCGTCATCTACACGAGGATCGATCGATGTACAGCGGCTTCACTCAGGGTCAAGCGAGAGGCAAGGAAGGAGCAAGAGTAACTCAGATGGAGAAGACACGCCGAGTTTCGCACGCCAGCCACACGCCAGTGTGGACAGCGGTTCTGCTCACCTCGTTCTCGATCGTAGAAGCCACTCATGCACAGAGTCCGTCGCCACAACAGATCGACGCTGTCTTCGCTGAGTTCGATCGACCGGGCTCCGTCGGTTGTGCGGTTGGGGTCGCGCGGAACGGTGAGTTCGTGTATGAGAGAGGATACGGTTACGCCAATCTGGATTGGGATATTCCGATCACACCTACTACAGTCTTCTACGTTGGTTCGGTGTCCAAGCAATTCACGGCCGCTACGATTGTGCTGCTGGCACATGAAGGAACATTCTCTCTCGATGACGACATCAGAGAGTACCTACACGAGATGCCGGAGCACGACCCTCCCATAACGATACGGCAGGTGATACACCATACGAGTGGGATACCTGACATGTATCGCGTCATGGAACGTAATGGCCTAACGACCTGGGATCAGTTCACGCGTGACGAAGCTCTAGAGTTGTTGGCCCAACAAGAGCTCGATTTCCTTCCCGGCGAACGTTACCAGTACTCCAACGGCGGTTACTTCGCTCTGTCTATGATAGTGGAACGAGCCAGTGGAAGGACCCTACGCCAAGCAGCAAACGATTTGATATTCGAGCCTCTCGGTATGAGTCATACTCACTTTCACGATGATCCAGTGCACATCGTGAAGCAGCGGGCAATGAGCTATGAAAAGATGGAGGAGGAGACAGACGGAGGGGATGTGGAGTACTACCAGAGCTACCGGAGCAATTTTGCGTTGCCGGGGGCGGGTGGTTTGTACACCACCGTTGAAGATCTCCTCAAGTGGGACCGCAACTTCCTCGACGATCAGTTGGGTGGTCCGGATTTTCTCGAAATCATGCACACCAAGGGTACGCTGAATAGCGGTGAGGTATTGGACTACGCGTTCGCCATCAGAGAAGGTGAGCACCGTGGTCTCCAGACGCTAGGGCATACGGGCTCGTTCATGGGATTCAAAGCTTACTATGTGCGATTCCCCAAGCAGCGTTTCTCGACTTGGGTCTTGTGCAACATGGGAGACATTGTGCCACAAGACCTGGGTCTAGAGGTGGCAGAGTTGTATTTGGGAGACCAGATGACGACGGGTTCCAACCGATCCGACGAGGGAGCTAGAAGATGACGGTTAATCAAGGCATCTCTGCAGTTACAACGTTGGCGTTGATGACGATCGCCTGCGAAGCATCCGGTCCCGCCGACCTGATTCTCCTGAATGGGAACGTTATTACGGTGGACGACCAGCAGCCACAGGCTCAGGCAGTCGCCATCGAGGAAGGGCTGATCTTGGCCGTGGGTGGAAACAATGACATCGAGCAATACCGCGGTGAGGAGACCATCGTTTTGGACCTGGAAGGGAAGACAGTGGTCCCAGGATTGGTGGACGCTCACTTGCATTTCCCGAATATCGGTGCTGACAGCAGCCAACTAGTCGAGCTGGACGATACCCGCAGTCTCGACGAGGCCCTTGCGGTGGTGCAACGCCGCGCCAGGGATTTGCCTCCCGGCGAGTGGCTGACCGGAAGCGGTTGGCACCTGGGGAACTGGGGGACCAATTCCTGGCCCACGGCGGCCGACCTCGATCGGGTTGTACCCAACAACCCAGTGGCATTCGTAGGAATGCACAGCCACACCAGCTGGCTCAACACGATGGCTCTCGAGGCAGCCAACATCACCAGTAACCGGCCAGATCCGGATGACGGTATCATCCAACGAGATGAGAGTGGAGCACCCACCGGCATCCTCATAGAGAACGCCCAGTGGATAGTGCGGGAGGTAATCCCGGCTCGACAGCAAGAACCGCTCACGGAGAGAATCAAGAAGTCCATAGCACTGGCTCACTCATACGGATTCACTGGCACTCACGACATCGGCACCAGTCTCGAGGCGGTCGATGCCTACCGACAACTCATTGCCGCAGGCGAAATGCCGTTTCGGGTCAACGCCGTAGTCAGAATCTGGAATACCGGTGCGGTGCTGGACAGTTTGCTTGCCAGAGGTCCAGTTATCGCAGAGGGAGACCATCGACTGACGGCTCGCAGTATCAAGATGTCGATTGACGGAGCACTCGGAGCCAGAGGTGCGGCTATGCTTGCCCCGTACAGTGACGAGCCCGAGGCAACGGGCGTGATCCGAGTTCAACCTGACACGCTCTACGCCATTCTGATGCGCGCGCTACCCAATGGTTTTACAGCGGCTATGCATGCCATTGGAGATCGCGGGAATCGCATAGTCCTGGATGCCGTCGGTCGAGTGCTGCGGGAAAACCCTGTTGCAGACCACCGCATGCGTGTGGAACACGCCCAGATCATGGCGCTAGAGGACATTCCACGTTTTGCCGAGTTCGATCTGATAGCATCTTTCCAGTGGATACACGCGACGCTCGACATGCCGTGGGCTGAGGATCGAGTCGGTCCAGAACGCATCCTGGGCGCATACGCTTGGCGGACCTTCCTCGAACACGGTATCCGAATCGTCGGCGGATCCGACGAAGGTGCACGAACATTCAGCCCGTTCACGGGAATCCACGCCGCAGTGACCCGACAGGATCGTGATGGCAACCCATCCGGCGGATGGCACCCAAGCCAACGCCTCACCCGGCTGGAGGCCCTCAAGAGTTACACGTTGGACGCGGCGTACACGAGTTTCGAAGAAGACGTCTTAGGATCTATCACGCCCAGCAAGTTTGCGGACCTTACCGTGTTATCCAATGACATAATGAGCATCCCTGCCGCGGAGATTCTCGAGACTCAAGCGGTAATGACGATCGTCGGCGGAGAGATCGTGTTCGACCGAGAACGATAGGTGGTGCTGCTCGATCTTGCTCGCCCTAGAAGACCTTGCGCACTCAATAGTGCTTCCCAATATTCGATCTCGTAACAGCACCCGAACTCGTGCGAGGTGTCTCATGAGGAGATTCTCCAAAGGCGAAGCGATCAGGTTCGGCTGGACGACCGTCACTCAGAACTTCGGCCTGGCCCTGGTTGCCATGCTGATCATTGTGATCATTCACGGGTTTTCGGCCTATAGCAGATCAGGCATAGCTGCGGTAGTAGCGTTCGTTTTCACTATCGTGGTTGCGTTGGGAGCAATGCGAATGGTCCTGCGGTTTGTAGACGGCGACCGCGGTGAACTCGTGGACCTATTCGCCAAGATTCCCTTGGTCATTTCCTATGTCATAGCGACCCTCTTGGTCGGGATAATCACGATATTCGCCTTCTGCCTGTTAATCATCCCCGGCATCTACGTTGGTATCCGGCTGCAGTTTTACGGCTGGGCAATAGTGGATAAGGACTTGGGACCGTTGGCAGCAATGCAGGAAAGTTGGGAGATCACGGAAGGGTCAGTGTGGAACTTGTTTTTGTTAGGGCTCCTATTCTTCCTAATTGGCATTCTCGGACTAATGGCGATCGGATTGGGTTTGCTGATCACCGTTCCGCTTACGCTAGTCGCAACGGGATACGTGTATCGGGCATTGGAACGAGGAGGGGTATCGGAGGACATCTAGGATTACCGCGACCCTCTATGTCGTCTCCCCTCTTCCAGCCCGTGGGCGAGGGGACGATGTCAGTGCGAACCCGCCCCACCCCACTTCACTACCTTTGCACACGGCCTGATCAGTAAGACGTTCCCCGCCAACCTCCCCACGAGGAATGCGGTTACTGCTGCTGTTACGCCAACCATTCCGAAGCCCCACGCGAGTATCGGGAATCCCACCGCTACCACCCCCACTTCCAATACGGTTGCCCAGGTGATCGGTCTCGTCACGTGAGCGAGCACGAGGATTGCACGCTGATACGACAGGGCTACTGACAGCAGCGGTATCGGAACCAGAAACGCAGTCGGCAGGATGGCAAACTGCGCCAGATCCGGGCTCAAACCAGACAAGGTCTCGAACCAGAACCAGACAAGTGGGGTAAACGCTACCAACGCCAGCCCTGCCGACGACGCCAGACCGAGACTGACGGCAAAACGTCCCAGTTCCCGCAGGTGGTCGAAGCGTTTCCCCATGAGTGCAATCGCCACTTCCTGGTAGCTCAGTCCCATTGAACGGAAGATGAAGCTCAATGCGTGAACAACGGGAAACACAGCAAGCGACTCGATGGGTGACGGGGCCCGACCCATGAAGAACGTTAGCATCGGCTGCATGGCAAGACCGATAAGCGACGTCAGGGCCAGCGGATAGTAAAAACGAGCTATTCCCCCGTAACTCAGCTTGCGGGCGTCGGATGCCATGCTCGTGCTGATGAGCTTGCGAACCGAGTTGCGCGCCATCAAACGACTGGCAATCGCCTCTACGGCAACTCCAACGGACAGGGCGGCTGCGCCGACGTATGCGCCCGGCGGAGCAACCGTTACATAGAGCACGATGGCAGTTCCGGCCATCGTGGCGAGTCTTAGAACGGTGCCGAATGCGACTAGGCGGGTGTTACCTTCGCGAATGAGGAGACCCTGGTAAAACCGGCGGTACCCGATAGCACCGGGCCACGGCAGGAGGATCCACAAAGCG
>JBDGZZ010000240.1:0-6453 GCA_039588335.1 Gemmatimonadota bacterium
GCTCACGCCCGTGAACGAGAATGGAAACAAGATTGGTGAGCCGCTGGTGATAGAGCAGGAGCGGCGTTATCACAGGAATTGGCTGGTGAAGTTTCAGGGCATTACCCATCGCAGTACGCTCGAGCAATGGGATCAGGTGTTGCTGGGGGTCCCTGCGGACCACCTGACACCGCCGGGCGACAACGAGATGTACGAGCATGAGGTGCCGGGAGCCGCGGTCGTGGCGCACGGCGAAGTGATTGGTGAAGCGACGGGGTTGTTGAAGACGGCCGGTGGGCCGTTGCTGGCGGTGGAGGTCGAGGGGCGCGAGGTGTTGGTGCCTTTTCGCAAGCCGATATTGATATCAGTGGATCGTGAGGGTCGAACCATTGAGATCGATCCGCCAGCGGGATTGTTGGAAGTGTAGCGGTGCTGTCAGTCAATGTCGTCACGCTCTTTCCCGAGCTGTTCCGGGAGGCATTCGACACCAGCATCCTAGGTCGAGCGACAGCAGACGGGTTGGTCGAGTACAGGGTGGTGAACCTGCGGGACTACGCTCACGACCAGCACCGTACCGTTGATGACTATGCCTACGGTGGTGGGGCGGGGATGGTGCTCAAACCGGAGCCATTCTTCGAGGCGTTGGAAGACCTGGCTCCGGGACCGCCAATAGCTCTACTGTCGGCACGTGGTAAGCTGTTCGACCACAGCTGCGCCGTACGCTACAGCGTGGCTGACGAACTCACGCTCTTGTGCGGGCACTATAAGGACGTCGATCAGCGGGTGGCAGAGTGGCCCGGCACCGAAGAGGTATCGGTGGGCGATTTCGTTTTGTCGGGAGGGGAGTTTGCTGCGCTGAGTGTCGTGGATGCCGTTGTGCGGTTGTTGCCCGGTGCCTTGGGCGACCACGAGTCCGCTGCCACAGACTCCTTGTACGACGGGTTGCTGAGCCCACCGACATACACGAGACCGCCGCAGTATCGCGGCTTGGTAGTCCCTGAGGTATTGTTGAGCGGAGATCACGCGAAGATCGACGCCTGGCGCCGAGCCCAGGCCGAGCAACTGACGAAAGACAGGCGCCCCGATCTGTGGGCGCGCTTTGAAGCAGAACAGCGGTCCGACGAGGCCGAGTAATCAGGGGTTGAGACAATGAATGATCTGAACGCCTTGCAGAGAGAAGGGCTCCGAAAGGATGTCCCGGAGTTCCGGCCGGGTGATACCGTTCGCGTCTCGGTACGAGTCCGCGAGGGTGACAAGGAGCGTCTGCAGGCTTTTGAGGGTGTCTGCATCGGTCGTCGTGGAGCGGCGGCAAGCGAGACGTTCACGGTACGCAAAGTATCGTCGGGCGTGGGGGTGGAACGGATTTTTCCGCTACACTCGCCGAACTTGGCCGAGATCAAGGTGGTGAGGCGCGGTAGAGTGAGACGCGCTAAGCTGTACTACCTCAGAGAGCTGTCGGGCAAGGCGGCCAGAATCAGGGAGCGGCGAGAGTTCTGAAGTGCTTTCGCCCACACTCGAGCGCGAGAGCGCTCTCTGGGCGCAGGGATTCCAGGCCGTCGCCGGCCTAGACGAAGTAGGACGAGGGCCGCTGGCCGGCCCGGTGATAGCTGCCGCGGTGGTCTTTCCACCGGGGCAGCTTCTTATTGAAGGTCTCCGTGACTCCAAGTTGATGACGGCCGCAGGTCGTGAGCGGATCAGTGGCGAGATCAGGGAGCAAGCCGTCTCATGGGCCATTGGCGCTGCGTCGGTGGGCGAGATCGATCGGTTCAATATCCGAAGGGCAACGGTGCTGGCCATGAACCGTGCACTCGCCCGACTGTCCCGTGCCCCCGACTACGTTCTGGTGGACGGAAATCCACTTCCGGAACTAAACACGACCCACGAGGCAGTGGTTGGCGGAGATGGACAATGCCAATCCATTGCTGCGGCGTCGGTGTTGGCAAAGTGCACCAGAGACCGTCTCATGGGTCTGTTGGGGCAACGGTATCCGTCCTTCGGATGGCAAGAGAACAAGGGCTATGCAACACGGGCCCATCTCGACGCTCTCGACGAGGGTGGCCCCACACCGCACCACAGGATGTCTTTCTCTCCCGTAGCGCAACCGCGATTGCTATAGAAGCTGGAAGTACTGGCGAGGAATAATCGCTGAACTCGGGGGTCCTCGTTGGGGGTCGGCGAGCGCGCCGACCCCCCTCCAATGCAGGGCTGGGACTGTACAACGAGGACGGTCTCTCGACCGTGGTACTACCGGTACCCGGCGTCGAGTACCGCTACTTCATGTGTTTGTTGACCAACTTGGTCATCTCGAACATGCTGACCTGTGACTTGCCATTGAAGACCGGTCTCAGTTTGGCGTCAGCATTGATCATCCGGCGATTCCTGCTGTCCTGCAGGTTATTCCGCTTGATGTAAGCCCACAGCTTCTTGGTTACCTGCGTCCGGGGAATCGGCGTATCACCAACCACAGCCGCCAAAGACGCGTCCGGAGTCATGGGCCTCATGAACGCCGGGTTCGGCTTCCGCTTGCTCTTCGCCTTCTTCTTCTTGGGAGCCTTCTTCTTGACCTTCCGCTTCACGGCCTTCTTCTTCTTGGCTACTTTCCTCTTCGTGGCCTTCTTCTTCTTCTTGGCCACTTTCCTTCTGGCGGTCTTCTTCTTCTTGACCTTCCGCCTCACGGCCTTCTTCCTCTTGGCCACTTTCCTCTTCGTGGTCTTCTTCCTCTTAGCCACTTTCCTCTTCGTGGCCTTCTTCCGCTTGGCCACTTTACGCTTCACGGCCTTCCTCTTGGCCCCGCGTTTTGCGACCCGCTTCTTGGTCTTCTTCTTCTTTCTCTTAGCTACCATGAGATCCTCGTAGAAGGGTAGATGAGTGTTAACCAGCCCCTGCACGCACCCCAAAGTAAGAAATTCTCTCTGTAGGACAAGCGTTTTTCCCCTATGAGTTTTGGAGAGCGCTCGCGAGCGTGCCCTTCCTCGAGCCCGTTCGCCTTCGTTTCCACCTACGGGGAGCACGTTTCCCGATCGCTCCGCAGACGTTTTTCGCCGTCGGATAATGTCGAATGGCGACCGCAGGGAACCACCGGGAACACCATCAGGCTTAGCTGAGGATGTGTGTACCCACCACCGCAGAGCCACCTAGCCGTGCTCAGGAGGGAACTGAAAATGCTTGAGCTCAAACTGCCAGAACCGGTGGTACAGTCGATTGCACTGCTCCGAGTGGTTCTGCGGGGTTGTGTTGGCTGCCATGGCCCGGACGCTAGAATCTTACCGCGACTGAGTCGCTGTTCTCTGCCATTCGCCGGGACTTGAACCTGGGGCCCAGTAGCAAGCCTCCGGTTGCGTTGCGGGACACCCCCCTTTTCTTACATCCATGGATCTGACGATTCCTGCCGTCGCGTCCGAACTCGCGGCGGCATTCCTCCTGGCGTCCGTGACGCTTGGCTTGGCCGCGCTGTGTGCGTTCCTGTATCAGCGTTATAGGAAACCGTACTTCGGGTACTGGGCCCTGGCTTGGTCTCTCTTCGCACTCCGGCTGGGTGCCATCATCTGGTTTGTTTTGAGCGAGAACCGCCATTGGCTCTACTGGCATCAGGTGATCACCGGGTGGACTGCGCTTGCAGTGCTTTGGGCGGCACTCGCCTTCTCGCAGCAAATGCCGTGGCGTTCCCGCTATCTGACCCTGCTTCTGTTCCCACCGCTATGGTCGTTTCTTGCGATCTACCGGTTGGATAATTTCCTGCTCGCCGCGGGACCGGCTGTGCTGTTCCTCAGCGCGGCCACGCTGTGGACTGGGTGGGTGTTCTTTCGGTACCACAGGCGCGCCCGGTCAGCGGCAGCGGCGGCGCTCGCTGTGACGTTGCTGCTGTGGGGACTCCATCATCTGGACTACCCGTTTCTCAGGGCGAGGGGTGTGTGGAATCCCTGGGGTTATTACCTGGACCTGTTGTTCGTCCTGGCCCTCGGTGCGGGGATCTTGCTGCTGGTGGTTGAAGATCAGCACCGGGGGATTGCGACGTTGTCTGCACTGTCTGGTGATCTCCAGAGGATCGGGCGCACCGGCGGAGCGGCGGTTCCGACGCCGCTCTTGGAACGCCCACTCAGTCTGCCGGGTGTGCGCGGAACGGCTATGTATTTGATTGACGGCGGTGAAGGAGAGTTCGTGGGAGGGGCGGGTGCCTGTTCCGATTGGAAGGGGAGCGAACCGGTGGGTGCCGTGAAGCGGGCCATCTCCAAAGCGGTGGAACGAGGGAAGCCGGAGTTGGTGCGCGGTCTGTCTCGCGGACGACGGACCGGTGAACCGTACGCTTACGCGGCCGCGCTGCCCGTGTTGAGCGGCCCGGAGGTGCGCGGTGCAATGGTGATCGTCGGGGACCAGCGAGATCCGTTCGCGGCGCTCGACACTGAGTTCTTGTTGGCGCTGGGCCAGCAAGTTGGGGCCGCCCTCGAGAGTGCTGACCTGTATCGGAGGCTGGAGGCACGCAGCGATGAACTAGAACGCTTGGCGACCAGAATGGTGCAGCAGCACGAGGAGGAGCGCCGCCGTCTTTCACGTGAGCTGCATGACGAGACGGCGCAGGTGTTCTCGGCAGTGAAACTACAACTGGCCGTCCTGAGAGAAGATGCCGCAGCCGAGCTGGCTGACCGATTGGATCGTGCGCTTGTCCTGGTCGACACGGGCATACAGACAATCCGCAACGTAACAAACGATCTCCGGCCGTCGTTACTGGATGACCTCGGATTGGTTCCGGCGTTGCGAGCATTGGTTGGTGAGTTCTCCGACCGGGCGGGGATCCTTGCGCGCGTGAGAGTACCCGAACAGCTGCCCGGTCTGTCTGAGGAGGCGGAGCTAGCTCTTTTCCGGGCCCTACAGGAGGGACTCAACAACGTGGCGAGGCATGCCGAAGCCAGCTCGGTCGTTGTGACGCTGGTGGTCGAAGGAGAGAGCGTTCTTCTGAGCGTGCGGGACGACGGAAGAGGACCACCCGATCTGGACTGGCATCGCCTGGAGCGGAAGGGACACATGGGATTGACCGGCATGCGCGAGCGCATCACATCACTTGGTGGCACCGTTTCGCTCAACGGATCCTTCGGTCACGGCTTGGAGCTGCTCGTTCGAGTTCCAGCGCGAGAGGCTATTTGATATGAGCTCCGAACCGATCAGGGTCTTGGTAGTGGACGACCATGCAGTGGTTCGGGAAGGCATCAGACACGTCCTGTCAGAAGCGACCGGCTTCGAAGTAGTTGCGGAGGCCGCCGGTGGCGCGCAGGCGCTCATCCTGGCGCAGGCGCACGTCCCAGACGTCGTAGTCCTCGACATAACCATGCCGGGTGAGTCCGGGCTGGAGGTGGCCGCTCGCATTACGCAAAGCCTGCCGGACGTGCGGGTTCTGATCCTGAGCATGCACGATCAGAGCGAGTATGTGCTGGAGGCCGTCCGTGCCGGCGCAAAGGGATACGTGCTCAAGGATACCGGTCCGGCTGAGTTGCGTGATGCGGTAAGGGCGGTTCATGAAGGCTCGGAGTTCTTCAGTCCCGCGGTAGCAAGCAGGCTGAGCGCTGCCGTCCGGGGCGAACTCGAACAGGAACAGCAGCAGGGCCGCCTTGAGCAACTGACCGCCCGTGAACGCGACGTCCTCGTTCTGGTAGCGGACGGTCGTACGAACAAGGAGATCGGTGTGGAACTCGGGATCAGTCCGCGAACCGTCGAGACCCATCGCGAGAGCATTGTCCGCAAGTTGGACATCAAATCCGTAGCCGGTCTCACACGGTTTGCGATTGAGTCAGGCTTGGTAGACAATTCGAACTAGACCTGCCCACCATCCGAACATCGCGTGACAGATCTGATAGGCTTGATACCGATCTTGACGACCACAGTGGCCGTGATGTTTGCGGCTGTGGTCTTCAAGCGCTACCGTAACCGACGGTCCGGCCCCCATCTGCTCTGGTGGGCGTTTGGCATCCTGGTGTTCGGAGTTGGTACCTTCGCCGAATCGGTGGTTACGGTGTTCGGGTGGAACGAATTCGTGTTCCGCGGATGGTACATAGCAGGCGCGCTGCTGGGCGGGGCGCCGCTGGCACAAGGCACCGTTTACTTGCTCCTCGAGCGGCGCACAGCCAACCGACTCACTGCCGTCCTGCTGCCCTTTGTCATAGTCGCGTCCGTCTGCGTCGTGCTCACCCCCATAGACCAGTCTCTGGTCGAGCCCCATCGTCTATCCGGGAGCGTGATGGAGTGGACGTGGGTCCGTCTTTTCAGTCCATTCATCAACCTGTACGCGGTTGTGTTTCTAGTGGGCGGCGCAGTGCTCTCGGCAATGCGGTTTCGCAGAAAGAAGGCGACGTTCGACCGCTTCGTCGGCAACGTCATGATCGCAATTGGTGCCATACTTCCCGGTGTGGGTGGTGCAGCGACCCGCATGGGTTACGTCGAGGTTCTGTATGTGACCGAATTCGTCGGACTGGTTCTGATATTCAT
>JBDGZZ010000241.1:0-6413 GCA_039588335.1 Gemmatimonadota bacterium
GTCATCAGGTCCAACCGCCCTACGTAGGTGAGTCCTGGAATCGATGGGACAAGCTCGAAAACAGTCTGGCGTCCCTCAGTATCCTTCTTGCTGACGACGTATCCGACGGGTTTGTGAAGGGCAATCCAGACCCGCTCGCTCGGACCGACTCGACGACGGCCGACCATGATGACATCCTCATTCGGATCTACGGTCGCGCCCAACTGCGCCACGCGACCGTTCACCTTCACCTTCCCTTCCCGGATCAGTTCTTCAGCCCGTCGGCGAGATGCCACCCCTGCCCGGGCCAATGCCCTCTGGAGCCGCATCTCCGTCACTCAAACGGTTCTCCGGGTTCCCGAGGTGACCGCAACGCCACGGATAGCTCCTCCAGCCTGGGTAGCGTTTCCAGACTTCTGAGACCCAACAACTCGAGAAACGCTGGCGTCGTGCCATATAGCAAAGGCCTTCCCATCCCCTCGCCGCGACCCACGGAGTCGACCAGCCCGCGATCTTGGAGAGACCGCAGTACACCTTCAACCGATACACCTCTTATCTCTTCGATTTCGGCCCTTCCCACTGGCTGGCGATACGCGATTATCGCCAATGTCTCTAGGGCCGCTGCTGAAAGGCGCCGCGGCCGGGTTACCAGATGAGCCTGTGCAATCGCCTCAGCGAACTCTCTCCGTGTCAGCAACTGGTATCCGTCCGCCACCTCAACCAGCTCCACCCCGTGACCTGATTGCAGATATTCCTCTCTCAGTTCCTCCAAGGCTGCCTGGACCTCGGCGCGTGTCGAATCCCGATCCAAGGCTTCGAGCGCGCTGAGCGATACTGGGCTGTCGGCCGAGAAGAGCGCCGCTTCAAGAAGTTGTGCTAGTCGATTCACCGGCGATCGCCACCTTGCCGAAAGGTTGTTGTTGTGATAGGCGGATGCGGCCGATCCTCGCCAGCTCCAGGAGCGCGACCAACACAGACAGTACGTCGGCGACCGTGGGCTCCGAATCGAGAACGTCCGTAAGCTCGAAATGGCCTTTCTCCTCGAGGAATGCCACGATCCTGCTGGTCGCCCCCTCAACGTCCAAGGGCCTGGGCACTACACGGTGCAGCACCGGCTGTGGAATGGCTTCGAGCACTCGCTGGACGGCTTCCAGTATGTCGTCCAGTTGAACCACTATTGGTGGCGCTTCCTGCTCCGGTTGCTCTTCCATCCAGCCACGTGGGAATTGACTCGACCTGAGGTCCGCCTGTCCCTCCAGCCAACTGGCTACCTCTCGGATTTGTTCATACTCCAAGAGGCGGCGCACCAATTCCGCCCTTGGGTCCTCCCATCTGTCCTCGTCAAACGGCCTGGGAAGCAGCAACTGGATCTTGATACGCAGCAGCCAGGCCGCCATCTCGAGGTAGTTCGCTGCCTCATTCAGGTCCAGCGACCCAATGGCCTCGAGAAACTGATCCGCGACCCGGGCGATCGGGATATCGGTGATATCGATCTCCTGCTCCCTGATCAGATGCAGGAGTAGATCGAGGGGACCGGAGAACGTGTCGAGCTCTACTACGAACGGACGCTCGTTTTCAACGGCAATCGAGACGCTCATCTCAGAATGGCAGTGGCTGAAGGGCGAAGGGAGCCGCCAGGGACAAAGCCAGGCGAACGAGGGCCACAGCCGGCAGCAGGAGCACGAAGAACAACTCCCGGAAGAAGAGCAAGAGAGCTAGCAGTATGAGAAAGCCGTGACGGGCCAAACGTATGTAGCTGGAGGCAAGAGATTCTGGCAGTAAGTGATAGAGTATGTGCGACCCATCCAGCGGGGGTATGGGGATGAGGTTGAACACCGCCAGGATGGCGTTGAGCCAGATTCCCCAGAACATCATGCGCTGCAGCCACCCGAGACCGAAGCTCATGGCGGGAACTGCCTGCCCCAGAACGCCAAGACCAATGGCCAGCCCCAAGCACGCTGCGTACAGCCCCAGATTTGTTACGATCCCTGCGGACGAGACTATGATGTCTCCCCTCACGTAGTTGCGGTAGTTGCGTGGGTCCACCGGCACAGGCTTCGCTCCACCAAACACGAACCGACCACCCGACCCAAACCACAGAAGCGCTGGCAGCAGAATCGTCATCCAAGGATCGATGTGCTTGAGTGGATTGAGCGTGAGCCGACCCGCCCGGTGTGCTGTCGGGTCGCCCTGCTGGAGAGCGGCGTAGCCATGCGCGTACTCGTGTGCCACTACAGAAAACAGTAGCACAGGCAGCGCCAACAAGAATTCTTGCACTTGGGACGTCATCCGTGGGTCACGGTGCGGCCGAAAGGTAACGGCGGCCCGAGTGGGTGTCAAAGCCCCTAGTGCCTTGACTCTGCTTGACTTGCGGGGTACAATTCGCGACTGATTTTGACCGATTCAGGACCGAGAGTCCAAGGAGTTTGTGTGCCAAACAGCAGTTCGGCGAAAAAGAGAATGCGTCAAGCTGCCCGCCGAAACGAGCGGAATGGAATGGCGCGTTCTGCCCTTAGAACGGCCATAAAAAAGGTGCGCGGTGCGTCCGCCGAAGCTGCTGAGGCAGCCTACCGCCAAGCGGAGCAACTGCTCGACCGTGCCGCCAGGAAGGGACTCATCCACAAGAACGCGGCTGCCAGAGGCAAGCAGCGTTTGAAAAGGGTTGTCACGAAGGCCTGATAAGTGTCTTCTAGAGCGCTGCCAGTTCGGCTCCGCAGCGCTCGCAGTACCACTCAGTCGGCAGGTTCATCGTCCCACATTCTGTGCACTTGAGCGTCTTCGCCGCCGCCTTCTTGGGCTGCGCGGAATCGTCCGCAAACGATGTTACGCCCTCCGCACCAATGCTGCTCTGACTCTGCGCGACCGGTTGCTCCTCCACCACTTCCGGCGGCACAGCGATTTCCCCAGACGCACGCGTAGAAGAAGGCCCCGCCTTGGCGTCCTCAGTAACCGAACGGATGAACTCGAGTTCATCAAACGACGGGCGCGGTTCCGCCTCAGCGACTGCCGGCTCCTCTTCCGCAGTTGACGTCGCCGCGCCGGAAGGGGCCTTCAGATCATCCTCTAGCTCATCGTCGACCTCAGGTATCTCGGGTATCGCGATGAGAGCTTCCAGCTCCTCGGCATCCGACGGTTCGGGCTGGCGCTCGATGTCCGCCATTACCTCCTCTAGCTTACTCACCTCTTCACCAACAGACTCGAGTTCATCCCTGACTTTCACGAGCGAGTCGAGAATCTCGTCCTTCATCTCAGACCATCGGTTGTCGTCGAACTCCCCCACCGAATGGCGTAGCTCACCCTCAGCCAACCGTTCCTCGCCATCCTTCTCCTGATCAGACAGCCCCTCTCGTTTTGTCCGCTTGCGCTCCAGCTCCTCGGAGATGCCCTCTCGATGCGATTGGAGCTCAGTCACCACCTCCTCGAGCCGTTTCCTGTAGTCGGATTCGACGCGTTCCTTGACGTGAGACGGAGCCTTGTCGGCAGCCAAACTGAGCCGCTCCAGCCACTGCTCTATGGTCTGTCTCTCCTCGAGCAGCTTCCCGATCTGATCAGTTGACTTCGCCGATTCCTTCGCCATTTACCCTCCGTTGCCCATTCCGCGCCGGACGAGCGGGACACGCCCCGCAATCACGTCGTCACCTCCGCGGCGTCCGATATGTCCCCCCTCCACCGATAGCCTAGCATGCGTCCCGCTGCTGTCAATCTCAACCCCCTCTCTCATGAGCCACGGGCCTCGTACACGGTCCTCCCACCTACTATCGTACGCTCCACTCGACCGCTCAGTTCACGTCCCACGAACGGCGTGTTCTGGCTCTTGGAAAGAAAGCGCTGGGGATCGACCTGCCATCTCGCACCGGCGTCGAATACCACCACGTCTGCCGCGGCCCCGCTGGCAAGCGTACCCGCCTGCAAACTGTAGATTCTCGCGGGAACCGTGCTCATTCGGGCGATCAGTTCGGGTAGGGTCAGGATGCCCTCTTCCACCAAAGCAGAGAGTCCCAGCCCCAACGCCGTCTCTAGACCAACGACACCGAACGGGGCGTCGTCGAAGTCCCGCTCCTTGGCTTCGTAGTGATGTGGTGCGTGGTCCGTCGCAATAGCGTCGAGTGTCCCATCTTTGATGCCTTCACGAACCGCTTCGACGTCCGCCTGCTCGCGCAGTGGGGGGTTCATTTTGGCATTGGTGTCGTAATCCTCGCACGCCTCGTCGGTCAACGTGTAATGGTGAGGAGTCGCCTCGGCCGTGACCCTGATGCCGGCATCCTTGGCGCGCCTGATCAGCTCGACTGAACCCTTCGTGGACATGTGAAGTAGGTGCATATGTCCGCCGGTCAGGTCGGCCAGCATGATGTTTCTCGCTACCATCACTTCTTCAGCCGCTGCCGGAATGCCTTTCAGTCCGAGCTTGGTCGACACCAGGCCCTCGTGCATGGCACCACCAGCGAACAGGTTGGGATCTTCGCAGTGATCCGCCACCGGAATCCCAAAGGTCACCGAGTATTCGAGGGCCGTTCGCATCAAATGACTCGAGACAACCGGATGGCCATCATCACTCACCCCAACGGCTCCGGCGTGGACCAGTTCGCCGAATTCGGCCAGTTGCTCTCCCTTCTGACCGATCGAGATCGCCGCGATGGGATACACTCGGGCTGCGCCGGCGGCTCCACTCTGCTTGACGATGAACCCAACGGCGGCCTGATTGTCGGTCACCGGGTCGGTATTCGGCATTGCGCAGACTGAGGTGAAACCACCGGCCGCGGCCGCCTTTGCGCCAGACGCGACAGTTTCGGCATCTTCCCTGCCCGGCTCTCGTAGGTGGACATGGATATCCACCAGGCCGGGAGCGACTACCTTCCCCGTCACATCCAACACGTCCGCCCCATCGGGTGCTTTCACCCCTTGTCCGACAGCCTCGATCTTGCCATCGACTATCAGCAGGTCTGCCACCCCATCATGATTCTGCGAAGGATCGACTACTCGACCTCCCTTGAGGAGCAAGGGTTTCATTCCGCTCCCTCCCGGCCCAGTCCTTTGGCGGCTTCGGCCAGCGCCGGATCGCCTCCGGCTAGTAGGTAGAGGACCGCCATGCGGACTGCGATGCCGTTCGTCACCTGATCGAGGATCACGCTGTGCGGTCCGTCGGCAACGCGAGAGTCTATCTCCACTCCACGGTTCATCGGACCCGGATGCAGAATCAGGATTTCTTTTGGAGCCCGCTCGAGTTGCGCGACAGTGACCCCAAAGACCCGGTAATACTCTCGGAGAGAGGGGATGTACCCTGCTTTCATTCTCTCCAACTGCAGCCTAAGGATGTTTAGTACGTCGGCCCAGGCGATAGCCTGCTCTATCCGATGGAATACGTGAACTCCGAGGTCCTCAATGCTCCTAGGCAGCAACGACTGCGGTCCACAGACCGCGACCTCCGCGCCGAGCTTCAACAGAGCCCAGATGTTACTCCTCGCCACGCGGCTGTGAAGTATGTCGCCGCATATGCAGACCTTCAGGTTACCCAGTTCGCCACAGTGATCCCTGATAGTCAAAATGTCGAGGAGTCCTTGAGTAGGATGCTCGTGCTGACCGTCACCCGCATTGATCACGTTGGAGCGGATACGCTCGGACAGGAACTTCGCCGCACCAGACGACGGGTGACGCATCACGACCATATCGATCCGCATCGCCTCGAGGTTTCGAGCAGTGTCGACCAGCGTCTCGCCCTTCTCAACGGCCGAGCCCGCCGCAGCCACGTTCACCGTGTCGGCGGAGAGCCGCTTCTCTGCGAATTCGAATGAAATCCGTGTGCGCGTAGACGCTTCGAAGAAGAGGTTGACGATCGTCTTGCCACGTAGCGCCGGAACCTTCTTGATTGCCCGTTCGCTCACTTCCTTGAACGGTTCAGCTGTATCGAGGATCAAACGCAACTGCTGAGGGGAGAGCTTCTCGAGCCCCAAGAGGTCCTTGCCAAGTGACGGGGTCGTCACCTAGCCGCCCTCCTTGACCAATTCGACGGCGTCTCGACCGTCGAGTTCAGATACCAGCACGTCGACTCGCTTGCCGGCTTCCACAATCACAGTCTGTCCAATCACGTCAGCCTGGATCGGCAGCTCTCTCTCACCTCGATCGACCAGGACAGCCAAGCCCACGCGAGACGGTCTCCCGAAATCGGCCAACTGATCGAGGGCAGCCCTGACCGTGCGTCCCGTATATAACACATCATCAACGATGACCACACAACGCCCCTCGAGGTCTCCCGGAATCCGCGTTTCACCTATGATCGGGCGCGGACCCACCGTCTGCAGGTCGTCACGATAGAGCGTTATGTCCATCGCCCCTCGGGGAACGGACGCTTCCTGTCCCTCTGCAATGAGCTTGGCGATGCGCTCAGCCAGCTCCACACCGCGACGCTGTATGCCGACTAGGACAAGGCGGTCGGTACC
>JBDGZZ010000242.1:0-6403 GCA_039588335.1 Gemmatimonadota bacterium
CCAACACTGGAACGAGATACACGATCAGCCGGTCACCTGGAGTTCACTGGAACCGGCGGTGGCGACAGTCGATCAGAACGGATTGGTGATCGGAGAAGGTCCAGGAGGAAGCGAAATCCGCGCGTCCGTCGAGGACGTTTGGGGTGGTATGTGGATTCAGGTTCTTGGTCCCCCTGTATCTCTGTTCATCGAACCAGACACCTTGACAATACTACGAGGTGGAGCCGCACGTTTCATGGCGACTGCGCAAGACTTGTATTACAACCCCGCCGTCGTCGACTCATTCGAGTGGATCAGCGATGACACGACCGTCGCTACCATCGACAGTGTGTTCCACGACTACGACTTCATAGCGCACGCACGAGCTCGGGGCACCGGAGTTACAGAAATTGTTGCAACAGCCGACGACTTGGTGGATTCAGCCTCAGTCACCGTTGTCACCGTTGAGTTCACGAGTCTCACAGTTGCGGATGGTAGAAGCTGTGCCCTATCCACGGACGGTCACGCATACTGCTGGGGGGTCGATGAACGGGACTACTTCTACAACGGATCGAACTTCCCCGTACAGGCGGCCCCCGAAACGGTCTTCACAGCAATCGCCGTTGGCGGGTCGGATTATGCATCGCTGCATACATGCGGCATCCTACTCGACAAGTCGGCGACCTGTTGGGGCAGTGACATGTATGGTGAACTGGGTAACGGATCAGATTGGTCGGCCCCTGTTGCAGGTAGCCTGCACTTCATCCAACTAGCCTTGGGTCATTCCTTCACCTGTGGTCTGACGGATGAGGGACTTGCGCACTGCTGGGGTCTCAACGACGTGGGCCAGCTCGGCGCCGCATCCTCGGAAGAGTGCGGATTCACTGGCAAGGGCAGCTCCGGCGTAGTCCATTCGTGCAGCACGACTCCTTTAGCAGTAGCCGGGGAGTTGTTCTTCGAGAGTCTCACCACAGGGGTTTCGCACGCCTGTGGCGTCACGGTTGAGGGCCACGCATACTGTTGGGGCAGTAACGCGCACGGAGAACTGGGCGACGGTTTTACGGAAAACGGTCCTACTCCTGTCAGAGTGGCACCGAGCCTCTCGTTTGACTATCTGAGTGCGGGAGCAGGGTATACGTGCGGACTCACCACGACCGGTCAGGCCTATTGTTGGGGAGACAACAAGGACGGACAACTGGGCAATGGTACCAATACCGCCAGCAACACTCCAGTCGCCGTGTCAGGTGGCGTGACGTTCCTCTCAGTCAGTGCTGGCGGTGATCAAGACTACAAGCACACCTGCGGCATCGCGATGGACAATTCCGCATACTGCTGGGGCGCCAATACCGAAGGGCAGCTCGGGGATCTCTCTACCATTTCAAGGCCCATTTTGAGTGTCGTTGCCGGTGCTATGTCGTTCAGTTCCGTCTACTCCGGTGCTGGTTACTCATGTGGCATGACGGTGGAAGGATTGGCTTACTGTTGGGGGGACAACGAAATGGGTCAACTCGGTGCGCCAGTTGGCATTAGATCTCTTCAACCCATCCGGGTAGTCGGGCAAAGGGACGTTCCGTGAAGCGTGCCACCTTCTCCCGGCGCAATTCACTGTTACTCGCGTCGGGAGCACTCTTGGTATTCTTGGCATACCCTCCGTTTCACTTGATCCTGCCATCCTTTGTCTGCTTGATTCCGGCAGTCCTTGTCATCGCAGGTGGGGAGGAGACGGGGAGTCCAATCACGAGAGACTTCTTGCTAGGACTTGGCTTTGGAGTTCTCGCCAACGCTCTGGTTCTCCACTGGATGCCCATCGCGTTGTGGCGCTACACGCCGTTAGCAGCACCTGCGTACCTGGGCGCCATTCTCGGACTCGGTGTGTATACCGCAATCGTGTTTGTCTTGTCCGGCTGGCTCATCCGGAGTACCGGTCTCTCGATCATCATCGTCTTTCCGGTCCTCTGGGTCGCCATGGAATGGCTGCTTGGTCACCAGGGCATCCTCACGCTTCCTTGGCTGGGGTTGGGAACCTCACTAACCGGGCACCCTGCCCTCATCCAGATTGCTGACGTGGTTGGAGCACGTGGGGTCACTTGGCTGCTGGCAACGGCCAACTCCGTGCTGGCGGTAGCATGGCTGCGACGGCACCAAACACGGCGCGCGATCATCTTGTCGACGTCCGTGGCAGTAGGAATAGCGATCGTGTTGACGTACGGAATAATCAGGACCAAGTCGCTTGAGCTACGCGATGCCGGACGAGTGGCGCTGATTCAACCCAACGTCGGCTACATGGACAAATGGGACCCCGAGAAGGGAGATTCGATAGTCACGGCAGTGATCGCCTTGTCACAGCGGGCAATCGTAGAATCACGACCGGACTTCGTCGTTTGGCCCGAGTCTGCAATACCGGGATACCTTGCGTATCAACCCGTGTGGGTGAAAGCTGTCGCACGACACGCTCGTGAGAGCGGAACGCCCATCCTGGTAGGGGCCCTAGACGTGAGTGAGCGGGACGACATTACTTCTGGGTACTACAATGTTGCGGTACCGTTCGACCGCCTCGGTACCCGAGACCCGCTGGCTCCATATCAGAAGCGCCAGACGGTGCTCTTCGTGGAAAGATTCGGCGACATCAACGCGGGAAGTGAATCGCCCGTCTTCAGCACAACGATCGGCGACTACGGCGTAATGATCTGCTACGAGTCGGCATTCGAGGAAGTGAGTCGCCAGTACCGGAGGGACGGTGCCGAGTTCATCGTGAACATTAGCAATGACGCGTGGTTCGGAGGAACGCTGGCACCGTACCAACACGAGGCCCACGTGGTGATGCGGGCTATTGAAAACCGCCTAGCCGTCGCGCGGGCCGCAAACAGCGGCATATCAGAAATCGTAGATCCCCTGGGGCAAAGACGCTACCGGACCGCGTTCGGCGAGACAACGTACGTGACGGGTGCGCTGCTCACCAGCGACGTACTGTCGATCTACACGAAGCTGGGGGATTGGCCCGGACTACTCAGTCTTGCTCTGACGATGGCATTGCTCACATATGGAGCCGGACTTGCGGTCCGGCGACACTAGCCCACCGTACTAGAAACGCCGAGACTCAGTTATCTCACGACCACACGGTCACGGCGACGTTCACCGTCAAGCACCGCTGGAGGATTGTGGCAGTTTGAAGGCGCTGGCTGACCCGGCGTGTATCGGAAGCCTCCGTTTCTCGTCCGGTGCTTCAAATAGCAAGAACTTGGCTCTTGAAATCAGGCGAGGACCATGGAGGTCAGCCTGTCGCCCAACATGAACCTTCCATTCCTTGCCATCTTTATCAGTGAAGGTACGAGCTTCTGTCATTCCTCCGCCCTCATCACGGCTGCCTCGTCAACCAGGAAGCGATGATACCTTCACAGAGAGCTCGCTCCCGGTAGCTTACCGCGGCACCAGATTTCAAGAGCGGCTCCAACACCGGCAGCAATTCGTGAACGAGCTCGACCCGCGGCACGGCCTTGTAGGACATCCAATGCCAGCTCACCAACTCGCTAATACGCGCGTTTGCCTCGAGACCCGAGAGCTTCACAAACCGATCCGGCAACTGCCGAGCTGCTTTGCGATCACGATCCCGCACTACCGCCATTTTCGTTGCCCCCTCCCTCGTTTACCGTAAATCATCGATCTCATTGAATGAGCCGCATTTCGGACACTTGACCACGATGTCGACGACGAGCTGTTCCTGGTTAGCGTCCTTTACCAGCACGAAATCACAGGAACCGCAGACATAGTTCAGGTCACCTTCATCCCGAATTAACGGCACCTGCTTCGCCGTAAACATCACCGACCGCGTGCCCTCAGCCGGTTCTGGGATCACCTTGGCTTTTCTAGTTGGCATGTGATGCCTCCGTCTTCACCCGAATCAGTCACACCTTCACCGTCGCTTTGGCATGTTTTTGATCGAGACCAACCGGCGGCACACTGGACAGCTCAGCGCCCGAACCGTGTACTCCTTGCCACCCACTTGATGCAGGGCCTCGGGGCCAATCTTCAGAGCCTCGTCGCACCGCGGGCATCTTGGTGGCTCCTTTGAAGTTCTCACCAGCTTTCGGATCTGCTTCGCTTCCTCGTGCGAGTAGACTGTTGGTGTGTCGTCGTTGGATTTCTCCTTGCCCGAAGCCATGCTAGATGATCACCTATTCACCGATGGCTGCCTCGTCAACCAGGAAGCGACGATACCTTCACAGAGATCTCGCTCCCGATAGCTTGCCACGGCCCCAGATTCTAAGAGCGGTTCCAACACTGGCACCAGTACCTCAACTAGTTCGTCCCGCACGTCAGCGTCGTAAGACATCCAAGATTGGCTCACCAGCTCGGTAACCCGGTCGATTGCGCTACCCGACTCGCTGAGGAACTTCTCTGGCAGCTCGCGCGCCAAGTTGCGATCACGGTCAGAGACTTGTGCCACCTACCGGTCCTAGAACGCACCCGGGGCGTCATCGATCATCGCACAGCGATTGCAGCGCGGGCAGCGCAGTTCCCTGATGGCCCTGCCACCCCACCAGAAAGGGGGCCCGATGTTGAGGTGCTCCCTGCAATCAGGACAGACTGGCTGGCGTCCAGGCTCTCGCGCCATGGCTTGCATCTCAGCCACTTCGTCGTCGGAATAGGACCCGGGAGTGTCGTCAGACATCTTTCCAGTCATCAGCCACCCACAACGTCGTTCCCACTCGGCCAAGCCAGTGGTGATGGCAATTCGGACTCGTCGTTCCCGCTCTCGAGCCATTGTTCGGCTTCTTCCAGCTCTCTAAACACAGCGAGTTCGATGCCGAGAGGCTCAAGGTGCACCTGGGCGACCCTCGCCATGCCATAATCGACATCGCGCCCCATTACGACTGCACTCTTACCCTCACCTCTGGCCTCACGGTGCTGTGAAACGAAGTGCACAATGCTGCGTACGTCACCGGCCGTCACGTCAGTGCGGGCATCACGTAGGTCCCACAGTAGTTTCATATCGGGCTGGAACTGCGCGTCGCTATAAAGCTGGTCCAGCGCGGCCACAACGTCGTCTAATTCCAAGTCGCCTCGACCTGTGACGACCGCCCTCTCCTCAGACAACTGGATGTCTACCGAGATTACCCCATGGAGCTACTCCCTTGCTTGAGACCCATCGCCAACTCGGAACAGGCAAGCACGAGTATCCCCGTATTGTGGTCAGTGTCGCTGTGGCCGAGGATAGCGCGGTCTGTCGATCAAGCTACTACCGGCAGCGATCTCGGGTAGTGCGCAAATGGGGCAGGATATGTCGGATCGGGGACATTTGCTTTCGGTGGGTCACCTACATGATGCGTTGAACCGGCCAGATGTTACACTCATCAGCACGACATTGACGAATGTCAATCTGCGGTAGGCGCATCGGGGACTTCCAGGTAATTGGAGACAACGTTCGCAACCTGTATCTAGATGCCACCAGCGGCCGAAATGCTACGGGGCAATGGCAGGATCCGACCGGAGCCACGGTCGTTATCGTGGGTAACGATGCGTCCCAATGACCTCAGATTGTCTCTTCTCGTCGCACCCGAACTCGATCTCAACGAGTTCAGGCCAGTCAACGTCATTGCGCGGGTGGCTGCTTAGGCGGTTCTGTCCCAACATCAGGCTCTGGCCGCGACTGCTCTGCGCGCCAGCGCGCACGCAGGTAGACCAGGCCGGCCAGCACAACCACGAGAATGAGCCACCACCAGCTTGCCATGAAATTGCCCATGAGGTTGACCCCCCTGTTCAGGGTTGCGGTCCCAAACGCATGGCCGCAGGACTGCTTGCCGCGGCGCCCCGGAGAGTCGCTCGTGTGGGCTGCTCAATCATGTCTAAGTGTCATCATTGGATCGGTTCGGACCGCGCGTCGTGCCGGCAGCCAGGTGGCGAGAAGCGCGGCAGCGGCAAGTGGCAGTGCGGCGGCGGCCAGCGAAAGCGGATCATTCGGTGATACTCTGAGGAGCATGCTGGCCAACAGGCGCCCGGTAGCCAAGGATAGGATCAGACCAACGGTCAGACCGATTCCGATGTGCACGGCACCCTGTATGGTTAGAACGGCCAACAGATGACGCGGTTGAGCGCCGAGCGCTACGCGAATCCCAATCTCACGGGTGCGGCGTGCCACCATGAAGGCCCTGACTCCGTAAACTCCAATCACCGCGAGGAGCAAGGCGATGAGTCCAAAGGCGCCAAACAGAATGGCTGCGAAACGTACCGCCCACAACTCCATGTTGGTTTCCATGATCGTTGTGAATGGTGCCAATCGAACCAGCGGGATCTTGGCATCGACGGAGAGCAGCGTCCTCCTGACCTGCTCAGGTAGCGCGTCAGGTATTGTTGGCCCCGCTACGCGCAAGTGCACGAAAGCGTGCGCCACGGAATCCTGTCCCAGGGGTATGAAAACGCGAGTGGG
>JBDGZZ010000243.1:0-14479 GCA_039588335.1 Gemmatimonadota bacterium
CGTGGACCGGGCGAGGTGGCACGTCTTGATGGGAGACCTGGACGCCGCCTTCCTCGACCTCGAACAGGCCGTCGAGCAGCGAACCGTCTGGCTGCCGTTTGAGATCAACTTTCCGTATCTGGCTCCGCTCAGGGCTGATACACGCTACGCGGCTCTGATGGAACGGATGGGGCTCCGGTAGCGCGCTCGATGCAGGACTGCCCTTCTCGCCGGGTTGTCGGCCCTGCCAGCCGGGGTTCAACATTCAGACAACGGAGGAGCTGACGGAAGTATAGGCGGTGCCAGTGACGCCGCAAAGCCGGCCCCGCTATACGGCGTGTACCGAGGATCGGGAATCCTCTTACCGCATCGGAAGGCCCGTCGGACAGGGCCTCCCGGACCGCAGGTACGCAATCGTGTCCGACTCCGACATGCGGGAGGGGGCCGCGAAGCTCGCCCGTCTGCACGGCAACGCACCCAATTCTAGGCACATCGACGCACATCAGAGGGTCTTCGAGGCGTGACCTCTAGGCACACAAACAAAAAGCCCCGTCGTGACGGGGCTCCCGAATGGCCAGGGACGGAATTGAACCGCCGACACGAGGATTTTCAGTCCCCTGCTCTACCAACTGAGCTACCTGGCCAGCGCGGAGAAGTATAAACAGGGGCGGTAAGGGGCGGCAACGGACGGTAAGTAGCGTTGAGTGACGTCGTTTGCCCACCGGTTCGACGGGGAAGTGTGGCGCTGAGATTTCTCACTTGAGCGAGAATAGCGAACCTAGGACGGTGCACACCTCCCGACAATTTCACCTTCCCCCTCAGTCCCATAATCATCCAATTCATTGTTATATATAGAGTTACACCTACAAACTGTGGCGCGTGACCGGCCGCCACCCCCTTACAACTCCCACTTGTAAGCTTGAAATCGTCGGTAACAAACTTCAAATGCACGATTCGAAGATTACAGGTGGCACTTGCAACTGTGCATACGAGACATGTAAACGCGAAACGGCTGCCTCGGCGTTTACAAGAGGCAGTTGTAAACGTGCAACTGGCACATGTAAACGCAAAACCGCGTCTCTTGCCGTCTCCTACCGCCCCCCACCGTCCCTTACCGACTCTTCTCTGAATCTCTCCAGCTCCTTGGCGTCGGGATACCGCTCGAGAATCTTGTCCACGACCCTTTGGGCACGTTCCGGATCGTTCTTGACGGTCCGGTATATCTCTTCCAATCGCAAGGCCGCGTTGATGTCTACCTTGCGGGACGCGCCGCGCTCCAGGTGGCTCTCCAGCAGCCGGATCGTATCCTCCATTGTAGGCCGCGCGCCGGGCGGCGGAGAGTTCAGTGCCCCCCCGGTCAGGATCGACAGGAACCAATCACCAATCGGGATGAAAACATGCTCCATCAGGAGGTCCCACGCCCACCAGATCGTAGCACAGGTGCCTGAGATGACGTACCATCTCGGGTCTTCTCGTATCAGCAGTGCAGCCAAGAACGTCAAAGCCGTCGCAGTACCGAATATTCCCCGGACCGCAGTGCTGACTCTGACTTGAGACGGTGGCCTGCCCATCATTCGCGCCTCCTGACGCTTTCCCGCAATGCCTAAGTTCCTCCAACGGGCTCCGCAATAGCCTGGATCACAATCCCAAGCTGGCCGGTCACGTACCCGCCACTTGAGGATCCTCACCACTGTCGTATCGTATTCAATTGGTCCAACGTTTGAGCGCCATACGACCGATCGGAGATCGACATGAGACAGTTTCAGGTTGCGATCGTGAAACTCCAGCGCAAATCGCGCGAAGATGAGGAGATGCTGACCGATCTCCTGAACGAGCGCACGCGGATGGGATGGATCTACCACTCCCTGGCCAAGCTCGATGATGATCGAGTGGCAGCTGTGTTCGAGAGAGAGACTTGAGGACAATAGAGTAGAGACTTATGACCGAGAGCCCTCCACTAAACCTCATTTCATCCAAACGCGCTTACGATGGTAGAATCATCAAGGTAGACCTCGATACGGTACGAGCGCCTGACGGATCCGAGTTGAACCTCGAGATGATCCGCCACCCGGGAGCAGCAGCAGTTGTTCCGCTGCTCTCGGCCCCTGACTCCAACGACCCAACCGTCCTTCTAATCCGCCAGTATCGCTACGCCACAGGCGGTGTCATTTGGGAGATTCCGGCAGGTGTCCTCGAACCTGAAGAGGCGCCAATCGACTGCGCCCGGCGGGAACTGCGGGAGGAAGTCGGTGCAGCAGCCGAAGAACTCACCCACTTAACAACCATCTACACCACCCCGGGCTTCACCGACGAGCAGATCCACCTCTTTCTTGCCACCGGCATCACGGTTAGCGAAACCGACCACCAGGGAGACGAGTTCATAGAGGTAGAAGCTCGTCCGGTATCCACGATCCTGGAGATGATTCAGGACGGAGAGATCGTCGACGGCAAGTCCGTTGCAGCCCTCCTTTACACCGCCGGATTCCTTCTCGGACACTAACCGTCGTCCTCTGCTAAGGACATCGAACCGGGAAAGAGGACAGTCAAACCAGCCAGGGTCGATCCCCTTAAGTAACATCACCACAACGACTTAAGTCTTCTACGGCCGGCGTGATGCACCGGGTACGCTTCCTGCCCCTGTGACGGTCATCACTTCGTGGCATCTCGTGGAGGGTGGTCTAACGAACCTTTGTCGTCCGATCGATTGGGGTTTCCCGTAGCCACTGCCTGCGGAGAACCCGGGGAGCAGAAAGATGAGAGCAGTTCTCGAGCGCCCGCGCCAGCCCGCGGTCCAAACAGCCCCAGCCTCCGAGTTCCCTTCCGTTCACCGAACTGGTCGAACGGTACCAGAAGCGACTACTCAACTTCGTCTACCGCACAATCGGCGACCGGGAGCGTGCCGAGGACCTCGTGCAAGAGGTCTTCATCCGTGTCCACCGGCATTTGGCCAGATTCGACCAGACAAAGAAGTTCTCGACCTGGATCTACACGATCGCGTCGAACTTGGCCAAGAACGAGCTACGGAACCGGAGCCGCAGTCCCTTGGTACTGTTCCAGACCATCAAGAAGAATTGGGAGGCCGACCACAGGCCGCTGCAGTTCGAGGATAAGCACCAACGTCCAGACGACTTATACCGCAAGCGGCACCTGCGGGACCTCGTTCAATGGGCCGTCCGCCAGCTTCCCGAGCACCACAGGGTTGTCTTCGTGCTGCGTGAGTTAGAGGGAAAGACGTACGACGAAATCGCCGACATAACGGACTGCAACCTCGGAACAGTCAAAAGCCGGTTGAACAGAGCGAGGAATCGATTCGCTCAGGTCATAGCGCCGGTCCTCGACTGACTTGACATCTTCCGGCCGATAGGACGGCCGGTGCCAATCCCATCAGTCCCACCCGACCCTTGGAGGCCGGGTGGCCTGCCTGTTGTGGAACTTCGCACCTCCACCGTGGTACTACAGCGCACAACACACAGACACTATGCGCTGCTCACAATTCCTAGAGATCTACTCCGACTACCGAGACGGACTCATCACGGACCCACGTGTTGAGGGGGAGATCCGACGTCATCTCAGACACTGCAAGCGTTGCATGAACTACGACGCATCGATCTCTCGTGGCGTAATGGCGCTGAGAGCTACCAGCGATATCCACCCATCGCGCCCCATCCAGGGGGGTTTTGATCATCGCCTGGCAGGCGCTCAGGATGAGCTGTCCCAGCTCGACGGAGTTCGAACGGCGCATGCCGGCGTAATGGTAGGCCTAATGACCGTAGCCGCAGTCGCCCTCCTGCTGGGAACAAGCGTGGGCACCGAGGAGCCGCGTCCCAAGCCCCAGGTGACCACGGCGACTGCTGCACCCCCGTTTCTCACCGTCGCCAACGACGGACGGCCCGTAAATCTGACTGATACGAGCGTACCGGCCTTCGGTCGAGAGCTGCCGTCTGATTCGGGCCAACAGGTCTCCTTCGACCGCTGGGTCTCACTCGCTCACTAGCCGAAGCCAGGCTTTCACACACAGATTCGGTTCAGTAACTTCCGCCCGTATGGCGGCTGCGATCTCATTTGATGATGCCTATCGCGCCCTCAAGCGCGGGCAGCCTGCGTTCGCATACTATCTGACGGGCGACGAGGACATGCTGAAGGAAGAACTCGTCGAGCTCGTCATAGGAAAGACGGTAGACGAGGCGAGCCGAGATTTCAATCTCGATGTGCGATCCGCAAGCGACGTCAACGGAGAAGATTTCCACTCCTTGGTAGAGACGCCGCCAATGCTGGCCGAGAGAAGGGCCGTCATCATCAAGAACGTGGAGCTATGGCGTAAGAACGCGAAAGTGTGGGAGGTGGTACACCGCTATCTGAACAACCCCTCACCCACCACTGTCTTGGTCTTGGTCCAGGCCGCACCACAAAAGGAACGCGAAAAGGAACAAAAGCCCGACAAGGAAGTTGCACGGGCCTCAGTGCATGTGGTGGTCAAGCCGCTGCATCCCCAAAGGCTACAGGGCTGGATCCGAGCCCGGGCGGAACACAGGGACGTCGAACTGACTGACGAGGCGGCTGAGCATTTGGCAAGTGCTGTTGGGTCGGATCTATCACAGCTTGCCATGGAAATCGATAAACTCTCGGCGATTGCGCTGCCAGACGAACCGGTGAATGCGAATCAGGTGGCCAAGCTCGTGGGTGTCCGTAGGGGAGAGACCGTCCGCGATTGGGTGGAGGCCGTTTTGTTACGCGACATTCCCAGGGCTATTGACATGCTGGAGCCCGTGCTGACCACGCCGCGGGTGACCGGAGTCGGCATGGTGACGGCACTTGGGTCAGGACTAGTGGCGATGCGACTGGCCCGGGCACTGATCGATAGCGGTATGCCTCCCGGACGCGTAGAGAGTACGCTAGCAAATCATGCAAAGCGTCAGTTCCACTTGAAGAATGAAGCTGCCCTGTGGACAAGAGCGGTTAACAGGTGGACAGCGGCGGAGATCAACGATGCAATTCGCTCGGCTTATCAGTGCGACCTAGCACTCAAGTCAACAACCTTGAGCGACGCCAAGGGCATCATAACAGGAACGTTGCTCAGTCTCCCCATAAAGGTGGCAGCATGAGCCGCATACTCCTTGCAGCTGCGCTTCTCATGTGTCTGGCCTCCCCTGCCAAAGCTCAGGTATTCGCTCAAGCCGACACAGTTCTCCAGGATTCCGTGTTACTCGAGGCAGTACGTCTCGCTACCGAAGGACAGGGAGACTCTGCCCGGTCTTTGGTGCGATCACGAATCACCCAGCTGTCGCCCCGCGATTCACTGTACGCGGCTGCTCTGTTCACGGCCGGCGTCGTCGCCGCCAGTAGTGACAGTGCCATAACCTATTTCCGTCAAGTCAGCATCGAGCATTCTCGCTCTCCCTGGGCTGACCAGGCACTGCTCAGGATGGCGGAGTTGAGGTTCGCCAGCGGAGAACTGACGGCAGCTGTCCGGTCTGCCGAACGAATCCTGCTCGACTATCCGTTCAGCGATGTGCTTCCTAAAGCAGCGTTTTGGGCGGGCAGGGCATATCTCGAGCTAGGAGACACAGAGAGCGGCTGTCCGCTGTTACAGCGGGCTGGTGACACGGCTGGAGATGACGTCGAACTTGGCAACCGTTCACTCTACTACATGCAGCGCTGTCCGGGGATCGGCGCAGATCGTGACAGCACTGGTCGGCAACCCGAGCCTGACCCGCCGGGATCCCGCACGTTCTTTTCGGTCCAAGTCGCGGCAGTGAGCAGCGTTGCCGCAGCCAACGAGTTGATGCAGACGTTGCACGGCCAAGGTTATGAGTCCCACGTCGTACGTGATGAAGACGGTCTGTTCAAGATTCGAGTTGGTCGCTTTGCACAGAGGGCCGAAGCCCAATCACTAGTCGCCGAACTGAAGGGCAAGATCGGCGGGCAGCCGTTCGTGGTGGAGGGGTCTTGAGCAAGAAGCGAGGAGGCAGTGTAGCCACAGAGACCCCGCTGATGCAGCAGTATCGAGAGATAAAGGCACAGCACTCGGATGCCATCCTCTTTTTCCGCATGGGCGACTTCTACGAGATGTTCTATGAAGACGCCAAGCGGGCATCCCGAGATCTTGGCATCACCTTGACCAGTCGCAACAGTGGAGGCGCCGCCGAGGTGCCGCTGGCGGGAGTACCAGTCAAAGCTGCCGGAGAATACTTGCGGCGCTTGGTCGAGCTCGGACACCGGGTTGCCATTTGCGAGCAGGTTGAAGACCCCAAGCTGGCAAAAGGTGTCGTCCGGCGCGAAGTGGTTGAGACGCTCACGCCAGGAGCGGTCCTGGCTCAGGACTGGCTGGAAGGGGGAAGGAACAACTTCCTGGTCGCACTACAGCCCACGGACCCGTCCGGAATCGCAGCGCTGGATCTCTCAACCGGAGAGTTCATCCTGGAGACTGTGGCTGCTACCGACCTGGAAGCAGCCTTGACCCGGTACGCCCCACGTGAGGTGGTGGTTCCGGAGGGACAGGGTGCCGTTATTCCGGACGGTACGATGGTGACGGAGAGGGAAGCTTGGGAATACGACGGCTCGTTGGCTACCGAGGACATCACTCGACACTTCGGCTTGCGCGACCTGGAAGGGCTGGACATAGAAGCCGGCGACCGGCCCGCTCTGCAAGCGGCCGGGGCGCTGCTCAAGTACACGGCTGAGCTGCAGCCCGGCGGCTTGCCCCACATGGCGCGGCCGACAGTTCGACGAGCGGGCACCACGATACCGCTAGACCAGATGACCAAGCGCAACCTCGAGTTGGAGACACCGCTGCGCATGGACACCCCTGGTGGCACCTTGCTCGAGGTCATAGATCGTACCGTCACGCCGATGGGAGCACGGCTGGTCCGGCAGTGGTTGTTGGCTCCGCTCAGAACCGTGGCTCAGATCGACGGCCGCCTCGATGCGGTCTCGGTGTTTGTCAATGACATGAGGGGCAGGGAAAGAGCACGCGATGCGCTTGACGGTATCCGTGATTTGGAGCGCTTGTCCGGGCGAACGGCGGCCCGTCGCGCGACACCACGCGATTTGGGTGCCCTGAGGGATTCGCTTGCGCTACTGCCAGACGTGCGAAACGCGCTCGACGGACTTGCCTCCAGGGAAACGAGTGTTGAACTCACTCGCTGTTCCCACGATCTCAACCTGCACGGCGAACTAACCGACCGCCTGAGCCGCCATCTGGTAGATCGCCCGCCTCCAGCAATAGGACAGGGAGATTCCATTCGTCCTGGGGCAGATGGAGAGCTGGATGAAGTCCGTGACCTGCGGGACGGCGGCAAGCAGTTCATCGCATCTCTCCAGGCACGAGAGCGTGAGCGCACGGGTATCGCCTCGCTCAAGGTCGGTTACAACAAGGTCTTCGGATACTACCTGGAAGTCTCAAAGGCTCGCCAACACGATGTGCCCCTGGACTACGAACGACGCCAGACGCTAACGAACGCGGAGCGTTACGTCACACCGGAGTTGAAGGAATACGAGGCCAAAGTCTTGGGGGCTGAGGAACAGGTACTACAGCGCGAGCGTGAGTTGCTGGAGCGACTGTCTGAAGCCGTACGTGAGCGGTTGGCGGAATTACAACAGACGGCCACGCTGCTAGCCCAAATCGACGTGTTCGCGAGCCTTGCCGAAACCGCTGTACGGGAGCAATACGTGCGGCCGACGGTGAGCGACACCTACGGCATGGAAATGAAGGCGTGTCGCCATCCCGTGGTCGAGCGCATGCTACCACCCGGGAAGTTCGTACCCAATGACATCGTCCTCGACGAATCCGGCCGCGTGGTTCTGCTCACCGGACCCAATATGGCCGGGAAATCCACCGTACTTCGACAAATCGGCCTCTGTGTGATAATGGCACACATGGGGTCCTATGTACCGGCGCAGTCGGCTATCGTGGGAGTAGTGGATCGCATCTTCACCCGGGTTGGCGCCAGCGATAATCTGGGTCGCGGCCAATCGACCTTCATGGTGGAGATGAGCGAAACCAGCTCAATTCTACATGCAGCGACAGGCCGTAGCCTTGTTCTACTCGATGAGATCGGGCGCGGAACCTCCACTTTCGACGGCGTCGCGATCGCTTGGGCGGTAACGGAGTACCTGCATGATTGCGCCGGCTGCAAGACGATTTTCGCAACCCACTACCACGAACTGACTCAGTTGACCGAGACTCTCCAGCACGCGCGCAACTGGAATGTGGCGGTGAAGGAATCGGGTCACAACATAGTTTTCCTACACAGGCTGGAACCCCGTACCACATGACTCGTCACAACTGGGGCTATTCGCCCCTGAGGAGCACCGAGTGCTGCAGGAACTGCGTGAACTAGACCCAGAAACCATGACGCCCATTGAGGCGCTGAGTCGCTTGGCGGAGTTCAAGCGCCTGACGGAGGAGTAGTGAGACCAATCGCCATAGTATGCCTCTCTCTTGTAGCGGCGTGTGGGATGGACCGGTCGCAGGGAGACCGGCTGAACGAGGACGCCGAACTCGGATTCGAGTTGCCGGTTCTGATCAACCGCGAATCGCCTGTGGAGTACCCGGTAGACCTGTTCCGCCAAGAGGTAGAGGCATCGGTGATCCTGCGACTGTTTGTGAACGAAGCAGGTATCGTGGTACCGGAATCGACCAGGGTAGCCGAGAGTAGCGGGTATCCCACATTGGATTCGGCAGCTCTAGCGGGTGTTTCGTCTATGACTTTCGCGCCGGCACGGGATGCCGGCCAGCCGGTCGCCGCCCTGTTTCTCCAACCGGTCCAGTTCAAACATCCGGCGCGTTCGGAATCGGGAGACCAGCTGTGACACCACACCCACGTCCTTACGACAGCGTGCTCGACACGATCGGATGGACTCCGCTCATCCGGCTGAACACAGTGGTCGGTGATATAGTCACACCGGTTTACGGCAAGGCTGAGTTCTTCAACCCGGGTGGTTCTGTCAAGGATCGTATCGGTGCCGCCATAATCGAAGATGCCGAGAAACGGGGCGACTTGGCTCCCGGCGGGATCATTGTCGAGGGAACGTCGGGAAACACCGGTGTTGCCTTGGCGATCGCGGGTGCCCTCAAGGGATATCGCTGCATCTTCACCATGCCTGACAAGATGTCGTCCGAAAAGGTGCGGTTGCTCAAGGCATTTGGTGCCGAGGTGATCATCACCCCCACGGCTGTACCGCCGGACCATCCCGACAATTACGTGATGAAGGCCAAGGCCATAGTGAAGAGCACTCCCAACTCCATTCTGGCCAACCAGTTCTATAACGAGGCCAATGTCGAGGCCCATTACCGTTCCACCGGACCGGAATTGTGGGAACAAACCGAAGGCCGGATCACCCATCTCGCCGGGTCGGCCGGGACAGGTGGGACTCTGAGTGGTGCGGGACGCTACCTGAAGGAGCGGAACCCGGACATCAAGGTGATAGCGGGCGACCCGGAAGGATCGATCTACGGTGAATACAGCCGGACCCAGCACGTATCGGAAGGCCACCCTTACAAGGTTGAGGGAATCGGTGGTGACAAGATCCCCTCGACGCTGCACTACGATACCGTAGACGAGTTTCGCTCGGTCAATGACCGAGACGCATTTCAAATGGCGCGTCGGTTAGCCCGTGAGGAGGGCCTGTTCGTAGGCGGATCGTCAGGATTGAATGTGTTCGTCGCGTTACAGCTGGCCAAGGAAAGCAACGACCCCAACGGATGCGTCGTGGCTATCCTGTGCGATACGGGCGAGCGCTACCTCTCGAAACTGTTCAACGACGAGTGGATGCGTGAGAATCAGATGATCGAAACTGCTCGCGTCACCGCGGAACAACTCCTCGCCGCGAAACCCGAATCCACACCGGATCTGGTGACCGTTGCACCTTCCCACACCGTGAGGCAGGCTCTGAACCTCATGGGTACCTACAACGTCTCACAGATACCCATTGTGGAAAGCGGAGACTGCGTCGGGTCTCTGGCCGAAGGTTCTCTCATGGCCCAGGCCATTGCGACGCCAGACGTTCTGGACAAATCTGTCCAGGAGGTCATGGAGGCCCCATATCCTGTCGTCGACGGAGAGTTCCCCCTCGATGATTTCTCAGAGTTACTGTCGCGTGAGACTCAGGCAGTGCTAATCCGGCAGAGTGGCGAATTGTCCGGCATCGTTACCAGGTACGACGTGCTGCACCAGGTGGCTGGAATCAGCTGATGTGTACGCCTCAAATTGGTTCTTGTTTTTCCGCCACGGGTGAGCATTAGTCAACGAATCGTGTAAACATCTATGGGACACTACCTCCTTTCCGCCGAGGCCGGCTTTTCTGCCGCTCACACGCTACCCGATGTGGACAAATGCGACCGACTGCACGGTCACAACTGGCGCGTGCGTTTGAGCGTTCGGGTAGATGAGCAGGGACTCGACGAGACGGGAATGGGTGTGGATTTCCGAACCCTAGAGCAGGTGGCGAAGGGCACGGTGGCAGACTTCGACCACGCATACTTGAATGAACTGGACGCGTTCAGCGACAGTGTCCCTACAGCAGAGCAAGTTGCGAAGCTAGTGTACGAACGAGCTGCATCCCAGCTGCAAAACGTCGCGCCAGCAGCAACCGTAGTGGAAGTGGAGGCATGGGAGATGCCAGGCTACCGAGTCGCGTACCGTCCCTAATGATACGTGTAACCGTCTTGACCGGAGGCTCGACGCCGGAGCGTGACGTCGCCTTGGCCGGCGCAGCGCAGGTGGTTGAAGCGCTGCGCGCCAGAGGGCACTCGGTTACCGTGGTCGATACGGTCAACGGCCCGCTCAGCCCTGAGGACGAGCGACGTATCTTGGATGCCGCAGTGGGGAGACAGCCACCTACCATTGAGGAACTCAACGCGTTCACGACGACGGAACACCTTGAATCATTGGTTGCGCTGCCGGAAATCCGCGACGCCGAGGTCGTGTTTCTCGTGCTGCACGGAAAACAGGGAGAAGGCGGCGAGATCCAGGCGCTGTTCGACCTGGCCAGCATCGCTTACACGGGATCCGGACCGCTCGGCAGCGCGTTGGCAATGGACAAGGACATTGCAAAGCGCCTGCTCGAAGCGGCAGGAGTTCCTACACCCCGATGGCAAATGTGGCCTCCCCCGAAAGGCGAAGGCACAAAGTTGGATTTCCCGCTGGTGGTCAAACCCTCCAAAGTGGGGTCATCTGTTGGGCTCTCGGTCGTGTCCTCGCCCGACGAACTCGAACCTGCCGTGAAGCTGGCTCAACGTTACGATAGTGAGGTAATGCTGGAACAATTTGTGGACGGGCCTGAGTTCACAGTTGGAGTGTTGGCACAGCAGGCCTTGTCGGTGGGAGAGATCATCCCACAGCATGCAACGTTCGACTACGAGTGCAAGTACACGCCGGGAATGACCCAGGAGGTCTTCCCAGCTGACATTCCGGCCGACCTGGCCGGGGAATTGCAGCGCCTTGCCGTCGTGGCCCATGGTGCACTCAAGTTGCGGGATTTCTCCAGAGTGGACTTCAGGGTCGATGCGGCAGAGCGCGCCTTGTGCTTAGAGGCGAATACGCTGCCGGGAATGACCGGAACCAGCCTGTTACCGCAATCGGCCGCAGCAAGCGGCATTGCGTTCGATGAATTGTGCGAGGCGATCTGCAAGACCGCCCTCCACCGGACCCTGGAACAAAGCTCACCGTATCGGTAGTAGATTGACGTATATGTGGAACGAGATGCATTACGACTCGCCCAGGCGGCACTCGCCATTCTCGCTCACCCCGTGGGTGCGCGGTCTCATCATGGCAAACGCCGTGGTATTTCTCCTGACCGTCACCGTGTTCACGGGATCCTGGGTGCTCGATGTTGGTGCGTTCTCGCCGGGGAATGTTGGCGGGAGATGGTGGACCTTCGTGACGTACATGTTCCTGCACGGAGGATTCCTGCACCTTCTGTTTAACATGATATTGCTGTTCTTCTTCGGTCCGGCCGTCGAGGAACGCATGGGTGGGAAGTCGTTCGCCGCGTTCTACTTCACTTGCGGTGTGGGCGGCGCGATCCTCTCGTTGCTAGTGACGTCCCTCAGGTCGGTTGATCCATCTGCTGCTCTCCCGATCGTCGGCGCTTCCGGGGCTGTGTTGGGTGTGGCGCTGGCGTTCGCCATGAACTGGCCCAATGCGCCTGTGTACATCTTCCCTCTTCCGGTGCCCATTAAGGTGAAGTGGCTGGTCGGCTTTCTGGCTGCAATGAACCTATTGGCAGCGATGGCGAACGCCGGCGGGGGTATAGCATGGCTCGTCCACGTCGGTGGGTTGCTCTTCGGATTCATCTACCTGAAGAGCGAGAAGAGGGTTGTGCAGCGCGCCCACCAGGCGGTACGGCGTCAACAACTGCGAACAGGAGACACACTTCGCCACCGGATCAAGGAACCGATGGCAGCCGCACAGTCTGGAAGGAAGGCGCGCCAATCGGGTGGCATTGCCAAGCGCTACGATGAAATGGACAGGGTGCTAGACAAGATCTCGGAGTCCGGCCTGGAAAGTCTTACGCCGGAAGAGCGGAAGGTGCTGGACGAAGCAAGCCGCAAGCTGCGCAAACACTGATACCCAACCATGGCTATACTGAGCGTACTACAAGGCGACATTACCACCTACGATGGCGATGCGATAGTCAATGCCGCCAACAACCACTTACAGCTGGGAGCCGGAGTTGCGGGGGCCATTCGCCGGGCCGGAGGTCAGTCAATTCAAGAAGAGTGTGACCAACACGGCGCGATTCGTGTGGGAGAGGCAGCGATTACGGGAGCTGGAGATCTCTCAGTGAAGTGGGTCATCCACGCGGCCGCCATGGGAGACGAAGCAGTGTCCGAACGGTCTATCCGATTGAGTACGTTGGCAAGCCTCGAGCTAGCAGCACAACAGGGCATAGAGCGAATTGCCTTTCCGATACTGGGATCCGGGGTAGGCGGTTTCGACTTCCGGCGAGCCGCCGAGATCATGCACGACGCGGTGCGAGAATCACCACACTCAGCCTCACTCGACGAAATAGTGTTCTACGGTCACGGTTTCGAGGATGCCGTTCAACTGGAACAAATTCTCCTGGCCTAGAATCGTTGACTGCACGCAACGGTTACACCCAGTTCTTCATATACTAAAAAAAAAAGGACTTGTCATTGAGCTGACGTCGGCGCAAATTGTGTGCGCCTCCATGCTGATTAATCTCGTCCCCGAGTTTCTCGCTGCGCTAAAGGCGCAGGATCCCCTGGAGACGTATCTTCGCTACATCGACGACCATCTACCCGTCCTCAGTTCCTACTGGCACAACTACATTCTCGACTTGGATAGTCCGCACGCTGAGGATGTGATGCGCCGGACGCTCGAAGCCGATAGACGCGATCTCCATGCGCTGCTGGAAACCACGGATGTGCGCAGCATGGCAGACGAGACCATGCGCCGGTGCGAGGACGTGTTTGAGACGGATTGTCCATTCGACGTCTACCTGATGTTAGGTGTCGGTGGCGCCAACGCCGGGGAGCTGATGGTCAAGGGCCGGGGCATCGCTTTCGTATGCCTAGAACACTTCACCGGCAGGCCGAATCCCGGGACGCTCGGGTTGGGATTGCGACCAGAGCTCCTGACCCTTTGGATCTCGCACGAGATAGCTCACATCGTACGCTATGGCGCTCCGGGAAGTACGAGCGAGATGAAGCGATTTGTGCAGGAGATGAACGGCAATTACGACTATTGGGACACCGGGAGCCGAGCCACGTTGCGAGAACTCCTCGTTAACGAGGGGCTGGCGGTGGCCGCATCGAGAAAGGCCACTCCGGGGTTCGAGCCGTGGGACTACTTCGGGTACGGACGGCGCCAGTACAGGCGCTTGAGAGAGTTAGAGGCCTTTCTAACCCAACATCTTCGCGACGAGATGGAAAGCACCGGTCTGGGATTCCGGTTGCGATACCTTTCGGGGGGTATGAGCGCAACCCAACGCCTCGTGAAAGGTAAGGTGATCCCTGAACGGGCGGGTTACTACGTAGGACATCGCTTGGTGGAGGCAATTGTTGCCGAGCAGGGCATTGCTCGGGCACTCAGGGCCAGTTCGGAGGAGTGCCAGTACGTCGAGGACCGCGCCGCCGACCAGACTGCCTAGATGCCGTCACGCGGAGAAGAACCACGGCATGCCTGAAGAAACTCCTTCACCATCAGAACGCCGATCCAATCACGCCCTGCGCGAGGTGCTGGACGAATTGATCGACCATGTCAGGAACATCGCTGCGTCGCGAGAGCAGATGCCGCCGAGTGAAGTCGAATACGCCCAGCAACGGCTGGAGTGGCTGGCCGATGAGTTGTGGCGCTTATCCACCGAAGAGCTCCCTGACAGTCCTTAAGCACCGTATCCGCGCCAATCGCCCACCTACTTGCCGACACAAAAAGTTGCGAAGACCCGATCCAGCACGTCTTCCGTACTAACCAGTCCGATAACGTCATCCAACGCCGTCACCGCCGATCGCAGATGGGTTGCGGCGACCACTCCG
>JBDGZZ010000244.1:0-6394 GCA_039588335.1 Gemmatimonadota bacterium
GGACTGGTCGTACAGACAATCGACCGGGCGAACCTGTGGAAGGCGCAGACACCTCAGGGGTTTACACGCTCGATGCTCGAGCAGGCATACCATTCGGTGAATTCTGAGGACATTGCTGCATTCACCGACGAAGCCGCGTTGGTGGAAGCAGCGGGGTTCACAGTCCGTCTGGTGCCGGATTCGGGTCAGAACCTCAAGGTCACTACCGCCGACGACTTCGCCATCGCGGAAGTCCTGGCCCGCCGATGACCATGTTGCCTTTTCACACCGCCGATCACATTGAAGCGGCGGCCCCAGCGGCGGCATCCCATTTGAGGAGCGGCGGGCTACTGGCGTATCCGACCGAAACGGTCTACGGACTGGGATCCAGAGCACGAGCCGAGGACTTGAAGTCACTGTCCGAGCTGAAGGGCCGGGGAATAGAGAAGCCCTTCCTGCTGCTGGTTGCCGGCGTGCAAATGGCGGAATCGTGCGGTCTGGTGTTCACTGCTGCGGCCCGGGACCTAGCCGCACGCTTCTGGCCGGGTCCGCTGACATTGGTGCTGGCTGGGGGCGAGGGCCGGCTCCCCGATGTACTTCGCGGCCCGGAGGGCGGGATTGCCGTGAGATGGACCTCTCACTCGGGAATGGCTCACTTGATCACTTTGTTGCAGGAGCCGGTAAGCTCGACGTCGGCTAACCGCTTGGGCGAGCCCCCGGCTCCCGGAGTGGAAGCCATCGTTGATTCCTTTGGGGTGGCGATCGAGAACGGTGAGCTACTGGTACTGGATGGCGGCGTACTCGGAAACGTACCGCCGTCGACATTGGTGGACTGCACTGGAGACGATCCCCGACTGATGCGCGAGGGAGCGATCACCAAAGCCGAATTGTGGGCACGTCCAGGAATAGAGGCCGTGTGACACGGATTCTGATGGTGTGTACCGGAAACATCTGCCGTAGTCCTCTGGCGGAGTATCTGATGCGGGCTGAACTCGATCGGATCGGGGCGGATGATGCAGTGGTGAGTTCAGCTGGTACGGGTGCGTGGGAAGGATCGCCCGCGTCTGAGGGAGCCTACCTGGTTGGACTCGAACACGAAGTCGATCTGTCGGCCCACCGGGGCCGTCTGCTCACGCGTGACGTGGTCAAGGAAGCGGACGTGATATTCACGATGGCGAGGCACCAACGAGTGCGCGTCGAGGAGTTGGGTGGGAAGGGACGCGTGCACGTGTTGGGCGAGTATGCGGGTCGTGTGGGTGAGGAGGCCGAAGTCGGTGACCCGTTTGGAGCTGACCTGGAAGTCTATCGTGCAACATTCGACCAGTTGGATGCGCTGGTCAGAGATGTGGCACAACGCCTGGTGAGTGAACGCAGTGAACAGGATAAGGGGCAGTAGCCGTCCTTTTGCCGTGATCGGTGATCCGATCACGCACTCGTTGTCGCCCGCCATGTACAATGCGGCGTTCTCGGCGCTCGGGCTCGATGCCGTCTACGTGCCCATACGAACCGAGGCTTCTGCGTTGCCCCACGTGATCCGGGCGTTCGAGGCCGTGGGGATTTCGGGGAACGTCACGATTCCGCATAAAGTCGCGGTAGCCCAACTCTTGATCCGTGTGACATCGCTGGCCAAAGAGGTAGGTGCTGTGAACACCTTTTGGCCTGAAGGTGGCAGGCTCATAGGGGACAATACGGATGTTCGGGGCATCATCGACGCCATCGAGCCGTTGCAGCCAGAAGGGCCGTGGTTGGTCTCCGGAACGGGTGGAGCAGCCCGTGCTGTTGCGGCTGCCGCGCGTGACTTGAACATGGCATTGCTGGTTCGTTCCAGAGAGAGAGATCGTGCCTCGAGCTTCGTTGCGTGGGCGCAAGAATTGGGAACGGAGTGTAGACCCGACGACGGGTCTCCAATTGGGACTGCAATCAACGCAACACCGTTAGGACTCCGGCCGGCAGATCCGCTGCCGTTCAGCGGTAGACGACTCGACGGATGCAAGACCGCACTCGACTTGGTCTATGTTCCCTCCGGCACTCGATGGATCAACAAATGCCGGGAACAGGGCTTTCGGGCCCAAGACGGTCGCGCCATGCTAGTTGCTCAAGGCGTAATTGCTTTCCACCGGTTCTTTCCCGACAAGACTGCTCCGCGAGAGGTGATGGCGGCAGCAGTGGACCGGGCGCTGGTCGAGTGACCGGAGCCGTCCTCCTCTCAGTTGAGCGACTTCTACTTCCCAATTCGTGTGTTTCCTGTGGTCGCTTGATAGAGCGATCCAGTCCCGACGCGCTCGTGTGCGTGCCCTGTCGTACGCGGCTCAGAGCGATTCCGGTTGGGTGCGACCGATGTTCCCAGCCGTTGCCGCCGATCGGGCCCTGTCGATTCTGTGCTGAGTGGCCGGAGGCGTTGAATTGGGTCAGGAGTGCCGTGTGGTTGGGGGAGGAAGCCCGGCAGGTAGTGCATTACTTGAAGTATGGGGGCTACACGAAATTGGGGAGGCTGGTAGGAGAAGTCATTGCACGAACTGTGGTACCGCTCCCGAAGGCGGTGTTAGTGCCCGTTCCTTTGGGTGCCAGGCGATTGCGACAACGCGGCTACAACCAGGCAGCAGTGATTGCAGCTGAGCTAGCCCAGAGATGGGGGGTCTCGTGCGATCCCGGGTTGCTCATCCGCACGCGGGATACCAGAACACAGACTGAACTGGCGCCGGACGAGCGGGAGGTGAACGTGGCCAGGGCGTTCTTTGCCGCTCCGCCTCCCGGTTCTGGCCCGCCCGCCGAGTTGGCCCGTATTATCTTAGTTGACGACGTCCTCACCACCGGCGCCACGCTGGCAGCGGCCGCGTCTGCTTTGCAGGAGTCGGCTTGGTCCAGTGTTGGGGCGGTGACGTTTGCACGAGCCTTGCCCTTCGAGGTACGTGTGGTTCATGGGGGCTCTGCGAGCGCATCCGCGCAGGACAGTTCTTGACATGAATCTTTGAATACTGCCTAAGAGGAGCCCATGACGACGAAGATTGGGATAAACGGGTTCGGTAGGATCGGACGACTGGTGCTGCGAGCGATGGCTCGTAGCAACTCCGACCTCGATGTGGTTGCAGTGAACGATCTGACCGACGCTACAACCCTCGCACATCTGCTCAAATACGACTCTGTGCATGGCCAGTTCCCTGCCACGGTGGAGATGGACGGTGACGGGATCGTGGTCGGTGGCAAGAGAATCGGGGTCCTGTCGGAGAAGGACCCTGCCAAGCTGCCCTGGAAGGAGCTGGGAGTCGACATCGTACTGGAGTCGACGGGCATCTTTCGGTCACGCAAGACTGCGGGCGCGCATCTCGAGGCTGGCGCCCAGAAGGTGCTGATCAGTGCTCCAGGGAAGGATGAGGACATAACCGTGGTAATGGGCGTGAATCACGAGAGCTACGATCCCAAGGTCCACCACGTGATCTCCAATGCATCGTGCACGACGAACTGCCTCGTACCGGTGGTCAAGGTGATACGCGACTCGTTCGGCTTCGTGAAGGGGTTCATGACCACGGTGCACAGTTACACCAACGATCAACGCATTCTTGATTTTCCGCACAGCGACCTGCGTCGTGCGCGCACTGCGGCGCTCAACATCATCCCGACGACGACCGGTGCCGCCAAGGCGACGGCGCTGGTGATTCCCGAGGTGAAGGGCAAGATCGACGGTGTAGCCCTCAGGGTGCCGACTGCCGACGTGAGCCTGGTGGACCTGACCTGTACGGTCGAACGCAACACCAGCACGGAAGAGGTGAACGACGCCTTTAGACAGGCAGCGGCCGGCCCGCTCGAGGGAATCCTCGCGGTCAGCGATGAACCTCTCGTTTCCAGTGACTACATCGGAAACGTCTACTCGAGCACACTCGACGCGATGAGCACCATCATTATCGATGGCAATCTCTTGCATGTGTCATCCTGGTATGACAATGAGATGGGCTACTCGATGCGGTGCGTGGACTTCATGGAATACGCCGCGAGGTCGTTGACTTGAAACGGACGCTGGACTCATTACGCGATCAGCCGCTGGAGGGTGAGCGCGCCTTGGTGCGGGTCGACTTCAACGTGCCCCTCAAGGACGGTGCAGTAGCGGATTCGAAGCGGATTCGTGAGGCGCTGCCGACCCTCGAGTTTCTGCGGCAGAAGGGCTGCCGCGTGGTGCTGCTGTCGCACTTGGGCCGGCCCAAGGGCAAACGGTCTCCAGAGTTCTCGCTCGTGCCGATTGTGACCGAACTGGAGCGCCTGTTGGGCGCTCCAGTTCTCTTCATGGAAGATCCGCTGGCACCAAATGCAGAGAGCAAGACGCGGCAGATGAAGCGAGGTGAGATAGTGCTGGTGGAAAACACGCGCTTCTATGCCGGCGAAGAGAAGAACGATCCGGAGTTGGCCCAGAGCTTTGCCAAGTTGGGTGATTTCTACGTGAACGATGCGTTCGGATCCGCCCATCGGGCGCACGCGTCAACTGAGGCAGTTGCTCGATTGCTGAAGCCGGCCGTGGCCGGCTTCCTCATGGAGCGCGAACTGCAATATCTGCAAGGCGCACTCACCGATCCCGAGAGACCTTTCGTGGCCATACTGGGCGGTGCCAAGATCTCAGGAAAGATTGACGCCATTGAAGCCCTGTTGCCGCAGGTCGACGAGATTCTGATCGGTGGAGCGATGGCCTGCACCTTCTTCCTGTCCTTGGGTTTCGAGGTAGGAGAATCGCTCGTGGAGCCGGAGAAGATCGAGCTGGCGAGCCGCGTGCCCGACACTGGCCGTGAGAAGGTCGTTCTCCCAACGGGGGCAGTTATTGCGAGGGAGTTGAGTTCGGATGCGGACGTGCGCAGCGTCCCGAGCGATGCGATTCCGGAAGGCTGGAGCATGTACGATATCGATCAACCCAGCCGAGAGGATTTCGCCGGCAGAATCACACGCGCCAGGACCGTTGTCTGGAATGGACCCATGGGAGTGTTCGAGACGCCGCCGTTCGATGCCGGAACAGTTGCGGTGGCACGTGCTCTGGCCGCAGCGTCGGAGGCTGGGGCCACGACAATCGTCGGCGGCGGTGACTCCGCCGCGGCCGTAGCCGCCGCGAATCTCGAAACCAAGATGAGCCACGTGTCGACTGGTGGTGGGGCGTCGCTGGAGTTGTTGGAAGGGAAGGCACTGCCAGGAGTCGAGGCACTGGATAACGTATGAAAAAACTGATCTTTGCTGCCAACTGGAAGATGCACCTGGGTCCAGATGGGGCTCGCAGTTTCTTTGCGCAGTTCGCGAGCGGCCATGAATCCAAGCCGGACCGCGAGGTATGGTTCTTTCCCTCGGCTGTAGCGCTCGAGACGATTGCGGGGCTGACGCGGGACCGCACGGACATGCTGGCCGGTGCGCAGAATGTATTCTGGGAGGCAAAGGGAGCGTTCACCGGGGAGCTGAGTGTGGCGATGGCACAGGAGGCCGGAGCCGGAGCCGCATTGATCGGGCATTCAGAGCGGAGGCACGTGTTCGGCGAGACCGACGAGGAGACCGGGAAGAAGGTCAGGGCGGTGTTGGAAGGAAGGTTGGCACCGGTCCTCTGTGTCGGTGAGAAGATCGAACAGCGGGAGGCAGGTGAGACCATAGATGTGGTGGAGCGCCAACTGAGTGTTCTCGAGGGATTGGATGCCGCTACTCTGGGAAAGATCGTGGTTGCCTACGAGCCGGTGTGGGCCATCGGGACCGGAAAGACCGCAACTCCGGCCGATGCCACTGAGGTTCACCGGGCGATTCGGGAGTGGTTCAGCAATCGGCTCGATGCCGGTGGCGATGTGAGCATCCTCTACGGGGGTAGCGTCAAGCCGGAGAACGTCGAGTCGCTAGTGTCGGAATCCGAAATAGACGGTGTCCTGGTCGGTGGTGCATCGTTGGACCCGCAGGCCTGGTTGAGCATAACTAGCGCTGGCTGATTGACTTCCGGGGCAGGCCCTGGGTATCTTGCCATGCTACTTGAGGAACGACGCAGATGTTCAAGTTTCTGATAATACTTTTGATAATCGCCGCATTCATTCTCGGCACGGTTGTTTTGCTTCAGTCGGGGAAGGGGGGCGGCTTGGCTGCCCTGGGTGGAGGAGCCTCCACCGACTCGTTTTTCGGGGGCAGGCAGGCGGTTACCATCCTGACGAAGATGTCGTGGTGGTGTGGCGCGATTTTTCTAGGACTCTGTCTGGTGCTCGCCGGTCTGAGTACTCGTGGGAGTCAGCCACGCTCCGTCCTGGAACAGGAGCCGGGTGCCCCTGCGCCCGTAATCCCGGTGGCGCCGCCGCCGCTCAACGTGCAGCCCGCAGAGCAACAGCAACAGCAGCCACCACCCGATACCGGCGGGGGACAGAACTAGGTGGCAGCCACCGAACAGGCATACGTTCTCTTAGAAGACGGCGCGTGGTTTCCT
>JBDGZZ010000245.1:0-6521 GCA_039588335.1 Gemmatimonadota bacterium
GGACCTTGAGTCCGAAGCTCTCTCGCCCCAGCAGGTTGTCAGCGGGAACGACGGCATCTTCGAACACGAGTTCGCCGAGGTCCGTGCCCTTCACGCCAAGCGTCTTCTCGCGCTTGCCTGAGGGGCGGAATCCTTCGGTTCCCTGGTCGATGATGAATACACTCATGCCCATCATGCCACGATCGGGTGCGGTCTTGGCCGCCACCACGAACACGTCGGCATGGTTTGCGTTCGCTATCAACGATTTCGTTCCGTTCAGCACGTAGCGGTCGCCGTCTTTCACGGCCAGCGTCTCGATTCCGGCCACGTCGGAGCCCGCAGTGGGCTCGGTGAGGGCGAACGCTCCCAACGCTTCGCCGGATGCGAGTCGGGGAAGGTATTTGTCACGTTGTTGGTCGGAACCGAACCGCAGGATAGACAACCCGACCATGGTCGTGTGTGCATCGACCGTCGACGCGGTAGAGGCACAGACCTTTCCCATCTCTTCCAGTATGCAGCAGTACGTGATCAAGTCGAGGCCGGCCCCTCCGTTCTCTGTCGGGAACGGAATACCGAGCAGGCCCTGCTTGCCGAGACCTCGTATGGTGCTCTCGGGGAACTCTTCGGTACGGTCTATGTGGGCTGCGTTTGGCTCGATTTCGCGCTTGATGACTTCGATGGCTCGTGCAACGGCCTCGCGTTGGACTTCATCGAGTTGCAGTAAACTGGTCATGTCCCAGGCGCCTCTCGCATTTGCGTCAGACCAGTGCGGCCCGGTTCACCTTGTGGCCGTTGGTCTTGGGCAGTTCCGGTCGGAATTCAACGATGCTGGGAACCATATAGTGCGGCAGCTGTCGGCGGCAATGGCCGATTATGTCTTTGTCCGTGGTGGCGGCCCCCGCCTGTAGTACGACCACTGCCTTGATTGCCGTTCCTATCTCCGGAGCGGGCACCCCGATCACCGCTGCTTCCACCACCGAGTCGAGTTCGAAGATGGAGGTCTCGACTTCCTCTGGACTCACGCGGAATCCCTGTGCTTTGATGAGACCATCTCTCCGCCCCGCGTAGTACAGGTAACCGTCTGCGTCGATACTAGCCTGGTCACCGGTGTGCAGCCAGCCGTCCACGAACGTCGCTGCGGTTCGCTCCGTGTCATTCCAGTAACCGGGTGAAACGAATGCACCGCTGTGCAGCAGCATTCCAGTTTCTCCGGCGGCGCAGGGATGGCCGGCGTCGTCTACGACTTCAAGGGTGACACCGGGGAAGGGAATTCCGGCTGAGCCCGTTTTGCGGTCCAGGTCGGCCGGCGGCAGGTAGGTCGACCGGAACGCCTCAGTGGTGCCGTACATCAAGTAGAACTGTGTGGTCGAGAGTATTGCCCGCAACCTCGCCAGATGCTTGGGCGGCAGCACCTCGCCGATGATCGAGACGTAACGCAAATCGGGATAGCCGTGTTGTGGAAACGGAGACCGCTCCTGCAGCAGAACCCCCCACAGCGACGGTACGGCGTGGAACCCGGTGATACGCTCGTCACGCAGGGTGTCGACTATGTCTTTGGGGAAGTTGGAGCGCTGTTGCACCAGCGTACCGCCCACGAATACAGCGGTGAGAAGCTGACTCAAGGCGCCGTCGAACGAAAACGGTGTGACGGATATGATCCGGTCGTCGGCATTGTTCTCCAGCACTTCAGCCGACGTGACCGTCGAGTCGTAGAGGATCTGGTGGGTCACCATTATGCCCTTGGGCATGCCGGTCGATCCCGATGTGTAGATGATGGAAGCCAGGTCATCAGAGCCAAATTCCACCGGCTGAAATGACTTCCCCGATTGCGACCGCAGGATGTCGCCCAAGATGGCGATTTCCGGAAACGCGTCCGCGTCCAGCTTTATCTCATCCGAGAGTGAAATGACCAGCTCCAGCGAATCCTGCCCGCCGCACGCGGAGGCCAGTATTCGGGCGCGGGAGTTGTCTACGAAAAGCGTCTTGATGCCGCAGTCGGTGATTACGTGACGCAGATGCGCGTCGCGGTACTGCGGGTTTATGTGGACGACGGCGGCTCCAGCGCGAAGGATGGCAAACAGCGCGACGACTTCTTCCACACTCTTCGATCCGAAAATGCCTACGCGGTCGCCCTGTCCAATTCCCCGGGACGTAAGAAAGGCTGCCAGCGCAGTGGCAGCCTCATCGAGAGCGCCATACGACATGCGGTTGGCGCCACAGACTACTGCTTCCTTGTCGGGATTGTCGGTTGCGGTTCTGCCTAGAAACTCATGGACCGGTTGCATGCAGCTCAGGCCGGTTGCAGAGCCTTTTCGGTGAACGTCACCATGGCGTCGATTGAGCCGAAGTTCTCGATGCTGAGGTCGTCCGGAGAGATCGACACTTCGAAGTTCTCCTCGATGAACGCGATGAGGTCGAGAACGTGCACCGAGGTGAGGATGCCGGTCTCGAACAGGTTTTCCGACGGGTCGAGGTCATCCTGTTTGGCGAGTTCCTCGACATACTCTTGAATCTGATCGTGAATCTTCGCGCTCATATTTGCAGTCACTCTCCTGTATTCGTCGACGTGCTTTGGGGTGCCAGATGCCGCTCAATATGGTCCGATAGCGGCTCAGGGCGAGAAACGCAAGATCTGGACCAGCCAAGAGAGTCGGCGTGGTTCCAGGCCGACTCCAATTGCCACTGCTGGATGCGGCGAGTGCAAGAAGGGTGGCGCTTCCGTTTCGCCGATCCCGACGGTAACGAACTGGTAGTCTGGTCGGACGATCTGCAGGGAGAGACGGGACAGCGGGATCCTTGAGGTAGGGTCAGCCTATAAGGGAAGGAGCAACGCCCGGGGGGCGGTCAACATCCCCGGGCCAGCAGTTGCCGTGCGGAACCATCTCGTGGGCGGATGCGTTCCCCCCTCATGACACGCCTTTGTCGCTGGGTCATACAAACCGGGGCTGGAAACGGGCGCCGGTTGGGATTCACCCTGATCCTGTCAGTCTTGGTTGCCAGTTGTGACGACGCGCCGGGCAACGGGTCGCGCAGCGGCCTGTCTGGGCCACAGACACCACCAGATTTCCAGTTGCAGTGCGACATACCGGTCGGATCGATCTTCGTCGGAAACGCAGGACGGGACCGGATACCGTCGTTGGTCAATCCACCCTTGGTGGCCGCTGATGATCCAGGTGTGGGGTATCTCGCAAGGTACGCCGCTATAAAGGCGGACCGGGTGCTGTTACCCGATGTACGTGTCTTGGGTGTGGTCATCGATGGGAAGCCCATCGCCGTCCCGCACAACATCCTGTGGTACCACGAGATCGTGAACGTGGACGTTGGAGTCCAGCGCTACGCGATCAGCTACTGCCCGCTCACTGGCAGCGCCATTGTGTTCGACGCCACCGCTGTTGGGACCGAGCGGTTCGGCGTGTCCGGCCTGCTCTATAACAACAACCTGATCATGTTCGACCCAGAGACGGAGAGCCTTTGGCCGCAGATGAGCTTGAGCGCCAGGTGCGGCCGGTTGATTGGGACGAGGCTACTGACGATCCCTGGTATCGACATGCGGTGGGATGCATGGAAGGATCTACATCCTGACACCAAGGTGGTGTCGGAAGCGACCGGCTACCAGTTCGACTACACCGCCTACCCTTATGACCTGTATGAATCGGGCCCGTTTGTTCTGTTTCCCCAGGAAGTCGACCCGCGCAGAGAAATGAAAGAGCGCGTGCTCGGGATCCCTGACGGCGCTGGAGGGGTCGCGTTTCCTTTTGAGGAGCTGGAGGCTCGTGGCACGAGGGTGGTGGTGAGTCGAGAAGTAGGTGGGCGGAGTTTGCTCGTGCTGTGGGATTCTGAGGCGCGTGCAGCCCGGGCGTATGAGCCCCGCACCGGATCCGGCCCGGCGACTGTGATCTCACAGGGATCATCCTTCATGGACACGGAAACTGGTAGCTCCTGGAATGTGGAGGGCGTTGCCATTGCGGGAAGCCGAGTGGGTGAGCAGCTGCTACCGATTACCGATTCATTTGTAGCGTTCTGGTTTGCCTGGGCAGGCTTCTACCCCGACACGGAACTGTGGCAGTGATCTGGGGCTAGAGTTGTGGGCGCCCTGACTCCTGCTGTTCGATCAAAAGTGCAATAAACTCGTCGGTGGGAGGCGCACCCTCCAGCTTTTGCTCTCCGACGAAGAACGTCGGTGTGCCGCGTACACCCCACTCACGGGCCAGCTTTCGCAGGTTTTTGGCGCGGTCTTCGGCATCCTCGTCGCGATAACACTGGTGAAATGCTAGAGTGTCGAGTCCGACAGCCAAGGCGATCTCCTGAAATGCCTGCTGCGGCTTACGGGAAGGCTGCCACTCACCGCGACGCGCAAACAACAGGTCGTGGAACTGCCAGAAGCCATTCTGTTCCGCCGCGCAGATAGCTGCCACGGTCGCCTCCTTGGAACGCTTGAATGCACCCAGATTGAACGGAATGAACTTCCAGCGCACGCGTCCAGTGCTGATCAACTGACTATCTAGCGCAGGAAATGTCTCGAGGGCAAACTGAGTGCACGCGGAACATCCAAAATCCGCAAACTCTACGACGACCAATGGAGCGTCGGGATCGCCTTTGTCGAATCCAACGCTCTCCAGCTGCGGCCGCTGCGCAAGTGCGGCATCTGGATTGAGCCACAACACTGCGACGGCAATGAGCGACGTTGGCGCAGCGCGGCTTTTCATTGACTCCCCCACATGAAGCGATAACCCAGGCTCGTTGCGATCCCCGTGGGCAGGTTCTTGCCCCCAACCGGGACCAGCGCCGTTAGCTCCAGGGTGCCTGGACCCACACCGTATCCAACCGTGGGCTGCAGTTGAACCAGCCGTCGTTGAGCGCTGCTCAGCCTCAACCCAAATTGCTCCGCCGCACGCCCCCGCATCAGTTCTGTCGCCAGTTCGAAGTTGAATGATTGCCAGCGGCTTCCCACCGCCAGGTGCCCGAACACCTCATCGCCCGGCTTGTAACCGATGTTGTCGTTCCGCTCGCGCCACCTGTATCCGATCCAACCGAGCACGTAGGTGTAGGTTCCGAGGCCGGGAATCCCGTGGCCGGCTTCCACGCTTACCTCCCAATCCCTTTGCCCCTCACTCAGCGGGACAATCCGGGGATCCACCGGAAACTCGGTACCTGGTAGCTTGACGCCGAGCCGAAGTGCCACCGCAGTCGCGTGTAGACCCATGAGCTCGGGGCCAATCCGGACCGAGAAGCGAGGATCGCCCACTCCCAAGCGCTCTCGCTGGCCAGTCTGATCGGCAATGTTGAGCTGGTGTACCGGCAGCTGTACCCACACGTCAACGCCACGGAGGATGCCAACTGAGCCCGTGAAGTAGACCGAGCGAGTGCGGACACGACCATCCGCCAAGTACGGGCGGCGATCGCCATTGGGATCGAAGAAGGTACTCGAAGACTGCCCCAACACCGAAGCCTGGACCCACCCTGTGCCGCTCGCTAGCGTCGTTATGGAGCCTCCGCCCGCCAAAGCCGGGGACGAATGAGGCGCGCTGCAGAAGGCCTGGCCGCCTGCCGCTTGTGGCGTGAGCACAATTACGGCGATGACGGCGAGAACATCGCTCCTCATGAAACTCCTCCCTCTTCAACTGGGGATTTTGAACTTCGCTGTAGGAACAACGTGGCGGGTGGAACAGTTCCGCGACGGCGCAACGCCCGGTGCGGGGCCGGGCGTTGCGGTGTGTGCTACTACGACGAAATGCTCCCTACAGTGGACGCCTTTGGGTGTAGAATGCGCATGTGAGCATCTTCCACTGACCCTCCCGCAAGACCCACACTGTGGTCAACCTCTGTGTCCATTCCGCAGCAGTACCGGCGGTATCGGTGACAACCGATACGGCCGCTCCCTCCAAGGCCGCAACATCAGGCCCGAGTACCAGGACGCGACTTTCACCCAACTCAAGTTCCCAACTGCGGTACCCCTCAAAAAACTCCAAACTCCCGGACCGCAAGGCGTCGGAAGACTCCCACCCCGACAACGGGGATACGGACCAGTCGTCGAAGTAGCCCATATAGTCATCGATGTTCTCGAGGGCAGCCCATGCGTTCCACCAACCCTCATACGCCTGAGTGACCGCCTGTTCAATCTCTGCCTTCTGGGCGTCGGTCAGTTCAGTCGTAGCGGGCTGGCAGGCGATGGCCAGAAAGGCCAAGGACAGGGCGGCAAGTGCGTGACGGCGCATACTCCCCTCCTTATGGTTTGCTGCGGTGACAGCGAGATTGGGCAAAGGTACGCCTCGGGTCGCAGCGGGGAAGTGGACGCGCCCGCTTCATACTTCCATAACAGGGCCTAACTCGTTACAGTTGTTGCACCTGGGGGCGGTAGCTCAGTTGGGAGAGCACCTGCCTTGCACGCACAACACGTAATCCTGTATTTCGGCGCTTTTTGCGCCCGAACATAGACACTTACATAGACACCCGTGGAAGAGAGAGTGTGCTAGGACGGACTCTTATGTCCTACCACTATTTCTTCTTTTCTCACCGACACTATAGGGGAAAAGAAGCACCGC
>JBDGZZ010000246.1:0-6317 GCA_039588335.1 Gemmatimonadota bacterium
CGCCTTTTCGCGCCGGATCCCACGGCGCAGAAACGGCATGTGGATATCTCTTACGATTGGGTGATCCCGATCCACTGACGCCGGGGTTGTCTTTGGGGATGCGCTAGCCTGACGCTCCGAAGGATTTGCGACGTGACCTGGCTTTGATGGAGACCTTCCCAGCATCTTCCATCGGATCCTCGAAGGGCACCTCGATTCGGAGTGGGCCGTGCGCGTAGATCGCCTCGGCCTTGTCAGGTTTCACCGACCAAGCTAGAGTCCGACCCGCGCCACACGGAAGCTGTGTCAGTTTCTGTGTCAGTTAGGTCTTACAAAGCCTTACATCGGGGGTGTTCAAAGTACGACAACGGACGACACGAACTCGCGGTTATACAACAAGATGTAACGAAATGATGTAAGACTTGGCCTGCCTCTTAATCAGTAGGTCGGTGTCCGATCATTGAACACCTCCGTACACCCCATTGCCACTCTGGTCATAGCATCTTGATCGTCACCTTACGATGATGTTTCAGGCCCTCGGCGAGGTACACGGTGGCCACGCCGCCTCGGCCAATTTCGTGGTGGATGGAGTAGCGGTTAGCCAGCGCAGCTTTTAGACGTTCCAAGAGGTCAGCCATGTGCATGGCTCTCCTGTGGTCCCAGGAATCTAAGGTATGGTTTGGTGGGTGGGTGGGCCAGATTCACGACCGCTTGGAGCAGTGAACTGGTGGTTAGGTCATCGCACCCGCCCCACCACGAGCCCCACGCCCGCCGCGCTACGAAGCGTGGACGGCGTCGAGCTTCACCCTGAGGTCGGCCGCAGGTTCAGGCGGGGCCGGGAAGTCCGCCGTCGCCTGTCCGATGGGCTTATCACGGCATCGTCCGTCCGATGACCAGGCCGATGCCCACCGCGCTCCCGAAGCCGACGATCGACGGCAGTCTGATGCGGGGCTTGTTGAGTTCGGCGATGTCGTCGTTTTGAGTCCCGCCGTAACGAGGGCGAGCTCTAGACCAAGAAAGGCGTCCTTAAGGACGCACATTTAACCTTGGGCAGCCGAGCGCGGGCTTTAGCCCGGGACACTCAATCCATCTCACGCGGGTCATACAGGTTCATCGGGCTAGTACTCGGGGTTCTCTCAAGAACCAGATGTCACACCCTCCCGCGTTCTTCCGCCCCACTCTGCCCCAAAACGGTACGGAACCCCACCCGATCCATTAATAGCATTGTGTATCTCGTGTTCAGGAGACGTGGTACATGCTTGCCAGAGTTCGCTCCGCGGCCGTACTCGGCGTTGACGCGTACTTGGTCGACGTCGAAACCGACATCGCTAACGGGTTGCCATCGTTCACGACGGTGGGTCTACCACAGGGAGCGGTGAAAGAGGGACGTGAGCGAGTCGGTGCTTCAATTGCAAATTCCAACTTCTTGTTTCCTCTCAAGAGAATCACCGTTAACCTGGCGCCGGCGGACGTCCGCAAAGAGGGCTCGGCGTTCGACCTTCCGATAGCGCTCGGTATCCTGGCTGCCACCGAGCAGTTGAATGGCGGTGCGGAGGCGCGTGGCCACGAAGCAAGTGAGGTCCTTACTTTGGGTGATTACCTGGTCGTTGGTGAACTCGGTTTAGAGGGTGACTTGCGGCCGGTGCGTGGTGCTTTGCCGATTGCGCTCAGAGCAAAGGCCGCCGGTCTCAAAGGAGTGATCGTTCCTAGCGCCAATATGGCCGAAGCTGGAGTGGTAACTGGTGTGGAAGTGTTGGGAGCTAGTTCGCTCCCGGAAGTAGCCGAATTCTTTGCCGCAGGCAGGCCGCTGCATCGGGCCGAGGTGGACGCGAAGTCGCTGTTCGGACGCCGCGCACCCGACGAAGTGGACTTCGGTGAGGTGAAAGGGCAAGAGCACACCAAACGGGCACTCGAGGTTGCAGCGGCCGGCGCGCACAACATGCTGATGATCGGCCCGCCTGGGTCCGGCAAAACGATGTTGGCCCGCCGGCTCCCCACCGTTCTTCCCGAGATGAGCCTGGAAGAGGCACTCGATACCACCAAGATCCATAGTGTTGCCGGCCTGCTTCAACCGGGATCATCGTTGGTCACCGCCCGTCCGTTCCGCGCCCCGCACCACACGATAAGTGACGCCGGCCTGATTGGAGGTGGCTCGTACCCGCGTCCTGGTGAGGTCAGCCTCGCTCACGGTGGCGTGTTGTTCCTCGACGAACTGCCGGAGTTTCGCAAGAACGTGCTGGAGGTGTTGCGGCAGCCGATGGAAGATGGCTTCGTCACGATCTCCCGCGCCGCCACGTCGTTGTGCTACCCCGCGCGCTTCATGCTCGCGGCAGCGATGAATCCATGTCCCTGTGGCTACTTCGGTGACCCAGGTAGGCACTGTTCCTGTGGAACGCTGGAAGTGGAGCGGTACCTGTCAAGGGTGTCCGGACCTCTATTGGATCGAATCGACCTTCACATAGAGGTGCCGGCGGTTCCTTACCGCGACCTATCCAATGATCGAGCCGGTGAGCCCAGTGCCGCAATACGGGAGCGCGTGAACCGTGCACGTGAGTTGCAGCGGGAACGGTTCGCCAAGCGACCAGGTATCTTCGCCAACTCCCACATGGCCCCTCGAGATCTCAAGCGCTTCTGCCGGGTGGGTGATGCTGCGGAGGCACTGTTGAAAACGGCAATCACTCGGCTCAGTCTGTCAGCTCGCGCCTACCACCGACTGCTCAAGATCTCCCGCACGATCGCAGACCTGGCCCGCAGTTCCACTATTGAATCGTCGCACGTGAGTGAGGCAGTTCAGTATAGGAGCCTCGACCGACCGCTGGGATAATCCTGGTTCCGAGCGCGGCTAATGTTGGCAGAGAGCGGGTAACGACCCGTCGTTAGCTCGCGGCGCGTCTACAGCGCCACAGGTACCATGCGAGCGACCCGAACAGCAGTACGTTGGTTGCGGCTAACAGTGAAGTCCGGTTTTGCCAGATGGCTCTGCCCGGTACTTCGACCACCATCGAATCAGCCTTGGAAGGCAGATCATCCAGATCGGGGAATTGCGCGATCCGTCTCCAAGTACGCGGCTCGGCCGTAACACCCGGCTCCGCATCACACAGATCTTCCTCGGTGAACTCGAAACCGTGTTCCGCAGCAAGCTCCACCAAGTCTTGCTGCAATTCCTCGTCGTCGGCGACCATATCGAGAAACGCGGCGACTGCCCGTCTCGCCATCTGATCCTCCTGCTACATGAGCCCAGTCAATACTAAAGGACTATCGCTCCAAGGTGACTCGCAGGCAAGCTCCAAGCCGCCTGAGGGAGGAACACATGGATGCGGCAGAGCGCTTAGTTGTAGTGGCGGCCGCGAGTGCATGCACTTAACCTGTACTGTCGACGGCCTGCTCAGGCCCCATCACCAAAGGAGTGGCGTTTGCAAACGGAAGCTCGAGGAGTGAAGGTTACGGCTCTGATGCCCGTGGCCGGAGCGTTGGCTCTGTGCGCGATTGCCAATGGATCCCTGACCGCGCAAGCCGAGGACCGCAGCCCCAATAGCGAAGCCGAGTTGGTAGCTGAAGTGACGGCCGTGACGCCAGGCGAGCCGTTCACTGTTGCACTTCGGCTCCTCATGGACGAAGGCTGGCACAGCTACTGGGTGAACCCCGGCGCCGCAGGCACGCCCACCTCGATTCAGTGGAACCTGCCGGCTGGGTTCGAGGTGAGTCCGATTCGCTGGCCGCACCCCGAGCGAATCGAAGTGCCCCCTTTGATGAGCTACGGATACTTAGACGAAGTGTTGTTACTCATGGACATAACTCCACCGCAGAGCTTGAGGTCGGGAACCTCTGTGGTGTTGGAGGGTGAGGCCACGTGGTTGATGTGCTCCGACATCTGTCTCCCGGCGGGGCAACATGTTCGGCTCGAACTCCCCGTTCGAGCGTCCGGCTCACCTGACAATCGCTGGGTCAATGCCTTCGCGGCCGCCAGAAACGCCGTACCCACCGTGGTTGAAGGTTGGGAAGTCCGGGCACGGCGTACCGAGGAGGGATACACGTTGCGCGTCACATCATCGGTAGGAACCGATCTCGGAGAGGGCGACCCGTATTTCTTCGCCAGCGATGAGGATGTGGTCGCGTCCGCCGCACCGCAGCCGGTGTCGCGCCGCGGTCGCTCATACGTCATTGCGCTCGAGGAGTCCCGCTACGCTTCGGTTCCGGCCGAACGGCTTAGAGGGGTGTTGCTGGCACCGGAAGGGTCTGCCTGGGACGAGGCGGGTGTGCACAGGGCACTGGCGGTCGACGTACCCGTAGCTGAGGGGCCTGTGCGATAGCAGCCGCTGAAAGCTGGCGGCAAGGTGCTGGGCTTCGTGAAGCAGGGTGGGGTCGGGGAGATCGCAGAAACTCGCACGCGGCCATTCCGACGGATATCTTATCCGGCGGCTACCCGGGAACCGGGCACCGCAACCCCAAGGAATAACTGTCACTTCACCTGCGAGCGGCACCGGCACATGACTGCTGCTGTTGAGCTTCCTCGCCTGGAACTGGTGCTATTCGGGCCGCCAACCGTACGAGTAGACGGGAAGGAGGCCCCCGGGGACGTGCTGTGGCGCAAACACGTTGCCCTGCTGGCTCACCTTGCGCTCTCTCCTGGCTACGGCCGGTCGCGTGACTATTTCATGGGGCTATTGTGGCCGGACAAACCACAGGCCAATGCTCGCCACTCGCTGAACGAGGCAGTCAGGCGGTTACGCGCCGGACTCGGGAACGAGCGGCTGGTGTCGCATGGGGAGATGTTACATCTCGCCGATGCCGCGCTCGAGGTTGATGTTGACCGGTTCGATCGGTTGGCCAAGACTGATGCGGCTGCAGCGTTGGAGTTGGTGCGGGGGGATTTTCTCGAAGGGTTCATCGTCGAGGATGCTCCCGCCTTTGAAGACTGGGCATCAGAACTCCGGAGGCACTACAGGACCGAAGCCTCTGAACTGTTACTGGTTCGGGGAGAGTCGGCGCTGGCTGGGAACCGGTTCGTCGAAGCACAGGACGCCGCTCGCAAGGCCATGAGGTTGAGCCGTTTCTCGGAGCCGGCGGCGAACTTGTTGATGCGATCGAGCGCCCTGTCGGGTGACTCGTCTGGAGCGCTCGTTTCGTATCGCGAATTCGAAGAGCGCCTGAGCGACGAGATCAAGGAGCAACCGGGTAGAGAACTGAGGGCGCTGGCCGAGCGCATTCGGACGGGCAAGTGGCGCCAGGCGGCGAGGAAATATGCTGAACTCGAGCCGGCTCTGGTGGGCAGGGGACCCGAGCAAGAGGGCGCCTTTCAGACCGTAGATGATGCGATGCGAGGGGGCCCGACATGCCTCCTGATCATGGGTGACCAGGGGATGGGCAAGACCAGGCTGCTCAGCGAGTGTGTCGAACGTCTGGCCCTGGGAGGAGCCATCGTTGCTCTGGCGCGTCCACTGCAAAGCGATCACGATGCGCCGTGGAGCACACTTCGGCTGTTGGTGCGAGATGCCCTCGCGGGCGCGCCGGGAGCTGCCGGTACCGATCCAAGGGCTCTTTCCGTCCTCGCCTCACTGGTGCCCGAAATGGCGGATCGCTTTGAACCTACGCAGCCCAAGGATGCTACGGATGTTGTCGGGGCGTTGAAGTCTCTGTTCGGGGCCGTTTCCGAGGAACAGTCGATAGTCGTTGCCATCGACGATGCGGAAGCGGCCGATGGGCTGACCATTGCGGCCGTTGGTGCTGCCGTTCGTGATATGGGTGGGCGATGCCCGATCGCGCTGCTCATATCCGCCAATCCCAATTCGGAGGATGGGGCTTCGTCCGAATTGACGCGGCTGAGGAGTGAAGTCGGGCGTGGTTTGCCCGGGACCGTGATTCACCTCCACCCACTGCCTCAGGATGACATTCACGAATTGGTTCGTCGAATGGCGCCTTGGTGCAAGTCATCGGAAGAGATCGACCGACTGTCACGCCGGATTGGCCACGAGTCCGGTGGAAGTCCGTTCCTGGCAGTGACACTGCTGCGGAGTCTGGAGCGGGCGCCCACACTAAAGGAAGATTTGCTGAACTGGCCGGCTCCCGGTGCGACGTTTGACAGCCCGCTGCCGTTTTCGGTTCCGGACCTGGTGAGAATCGCCATTGTGGCGCGGGTGTCGGACTTGGATGAGGACAGTGTGATCGTGCTCCGAGCCGCCAGCATCGGCGCCATTGCGCTCGATTTAGACCTGATAGAGACGCTCACGGAATTGCCTCGGAAGCAGATCGACAACGCGCTGGACGTATTAGAGAGGCGTCAACTCATAATGTTCGACGGAAGCCGCTATGCCTTTGCCGCCCCGCTGCTAGCTCAAGTC
>JBDGZZ010000247.1:0-6290 GCA_039588335.1 Gemmatimonadota bacterium
ACTCGGCTGTCGGTCTGTCTGCTCCTATCCCCCGAAAAGCCAGTGCGGCTCTCAACGTCTCTTGCTCAGGTCGGCTAGATGGCCCCGTCGTGCAGGTCTTCATGTAGGCGGTGGCGTCCCTGAGCCAGTAGCTGAGGTCGCGAATCAACAGCTCACACGGGTTGACGGCGTCTCCGTCGGTGGTGATGAAGCCGCTTGCACCCCGGCTGCACGCTGGGCAAGCAGGTTCTTGCGGTTTTCCTGGAAAGTGTTGTAAGATTTTCATGTTCAAGTACTCCTTGCTGTTAAGCGCCCACCTGGATGCCGCCCGGTGGGCGCTGCTGTTTTGGCCGAGCACCAAGTGGGCTGAGGTGCCGCTACTGAGCACCAGCCCCCTCTCCAGCGCTGCGTTCAGCCAGGTATGCTCGCCATGCCTCTGCTGGGATTCGGATGAGCCGGCCATCACCAACGCGGATGGCACGTAGTCGCCCTCTCCGGACCTCGCGCTTGATGGTGGCAGGCGAGACGCCGGCCATCTCAGCGACTTCTTGCGGTGTCAGTAATCGAGTTTTTGCTTCCATGTCGAGCAGGGAAGCACAACACGAGAAGATCCAAAAAAAGCCGTCCAGAAAATATGCTGGAATTACTGGACGAGAGCGAACCTGGCGAGTTACCGGCCTTTCCGCCAGGCGTAGTACGCGTCTTTCATCTCGCGGTAGCTGATGGCGTTCTTGTATCGAAGGGAGGCTCGAACCGCCTGGAATCGCAGCGCGGCCTCTGTCGGCGGAAATCGGAGTAAATTACCGAGCATGAATCGGATCGCCGGATTTCCCAGAACCTGAACCGGAAGACCTGCCTCCTCAACGAACTCTTTGAGCTTGGATCTTGCGAGGCGGCCAACGGCGTCGGTGAAGTTGTCAGGGTCCAAGATCCGTTCCAGGGCCTGGCCCGACACCCACTCGGCTTCCGTTAGTAATCGCCTGTACGGCCTAAGCACCCAGTCTCGCGTCTTCTTGAACCCGTCTCTGAGAGATCCCACCTCGGCAAACATCGACGACGGCAGCTCATCTGCCCTTTTCCCACTGCGACCTGGGCGACCCTTCATTTCGGGTAGCTCACTCCAGTACCTCTTCTCCAGCCGGTCAATCAGCGCAGCCAACTCCTCTGGCTTCCGAAGCTTCGTGTCGCCTCTCCCGATCAGCACTGGCGCACATTCCAGGAAAAACACCATCATGAAGTAATAGAGAATGCGGTTGACCTGTTCCTCGGTGCGATCCCCTGACTTGCCAAGAAGCCGGGCGACTGCGTGCCACATTGCCGCCTGGCCCAGATACAGAGCCGTCACGACATCGATGTCCGCGGCTGCTTCAGTCGCCGCGTTTCCATCTGGCTCGGTGGGGTAGAGGTAGACATCGAGGGGATTAATCCAGACCCTTCGCGTCAGGTCACGAAACGCATCTTTCTCGAATGACTCGGGTAGCCGTGGGGCCCGCCCTTTGCCACCGGGCTTCTTGGGCAACATCTGCTCCAAGAACTGGGTCGCGTCCTCAGAGCGGCTTGGCTTCGCCGGCTTCTTAGATGCCATCGGTCGGCCCACCCGAATGTCTCTCGGTGTTTGGGGTCAGCCGTCAGCCTACCACCGCCCCACCGCACCAGGGAAGCCTCCTCTCCCCAGAGCCAGAAACGCCCCGACCCGCGTGAGGCCGGGGCGGTTCGGTGTGTGAGTGGGCGTTGTCTAGTGGAGTGAGCGCCGTCGCCTTGCTGCTGCGAGCCCAGCCAAGCCAGAAGCAAGGAGGAGCGCGGCGGAGGGTTCGGGGATGATCGCCATCGCGTGCTCATAACCACCGGCGATCGCCGTGACCCCTTGACCCTGGGAAACGTCCCCGGAATCCGCACCGATGGCAACTACCGGTACGAAGCATAGCCGGCTGATTCGGCAACCAGGGGGCTGCGAGCACAGCACGCCACGTCTTGAAGAACGTTTGCTGTGAATGGGCGGGGGCCGGACTGGCTGGCCCCCGCCCATTCGATCTATCAACCAGCGCGCCTACTTCGGAGGCGGTGGCACGAGGCAACTCACTACCGGCGAAACCCATCCAAGACTGTCGACGGCGAACACGGAGGCATCACTATCCAGCTTGATGTGTGCCACCACCGCGCTGTTGGGGCCGCCCATCAGCTTGCTGCTGGGAGTCGCTCCCGGAGCCTCCGTGATCTTGACCACCGAGCCCGATGCAAACGGTCCAAAAACCGCTGAGCCGGAAGCGTTGGTCACGAAGACGTCCGCGGTTGTATCCTCGGCATCTTCCCCGATGAGTTGGTAGAACCCATCTTCGTTCTGTCCGCCCTTGGGGCCGGGCAGGGTTGTGCGGCCCGCCGGCGGTACCTTCTTGCCGCTCGGGTTTACCGACTCAACGCAGGACGCCTCAGGTGGCGTGTTGGGCGGAATGAAGGCAGTGGGTTCCAGGCTTAGTAGCGCCCAGGACGTTGTCAGGACGACATCGCCCCCACCTTCACCACATCCCGGTCCCCATGAGCCATCTGGGTTCTGATGGTCGACCAGGTAGGTTGACGTCTGGTCAAACCAGTCGCCCACCAGAGGAAGTGTGTCCAGAGCACCTGCAAAGGCCTGGAGTCCCTTCGTCATCGTGAACGTCGCCTGGTAATCCTCCTGCCAACCGGGTTCGCAGGTCGCGCCCCAGTTCGCCTCGATGAAGCCGACCGCAGACTGCACTGTCGGGTCGCCTACGGCCCTCCCCACCAGGGCCATCTCATAGAGGAGATTGCCCTGTTTGAGGACGTTGAACCAGCCTTCAAGCCAGCAGGGGTGGTAGTGCGAGGCGCCGGTGACCGGGTCTTGCACGTTGTTGATGAAAGTTTCTAGAGCCGTAAGGACGTTGGGGTCCAGGGTAAGCCCGAAGCCAAGGACGGGAGCGGTGGCAAAACCGGCCCCCATCGTGGCGTAGCCTGTGTTCGACTGGTCGGACCAGCCGACATCGTTCGCGACATACCCCCAGCCACCGATCTCGCAGCCGGCGTCATTCTGTCCGTCCTCCATCCAAGCCAGCATCCCTGCCAAGACCTGCTGATAGGTCCAGCCGTCGACGGTGCTCCCCGGAACGGTCACGATCCGGGAGGGCGCCCGGCTTGCGGCTACCGCGATCATGTCTATACCGGTTTCGTATGTCGGGTAGCCGGGAAGCCACACAAGTCCACCGCTTTCCTGCACCATGGAGAAGATGCAGTCTAGGCCGCCCTCCACTTGGGAATGGTAGGCATAGGCGGGGTCAAACGGGTCAAGGGGTGGGACCAGCTCCGTCGCTCGCTCCGCGAATTTCCAGGTAGCCAGACCGGTAGGTGCCGCCGGCCCATACGGGCCGTACCAGCACCCATCAGGCGCCTGCTCCGCTGCCAGCCAGGCCAGGCCGTCCTGAATCGCGGCATCTATCTCCGCGTCCGTCGCGGCCTGAGCCTTCGGAGCCAGCGCCACCGGCAAGACCAGCGCCAGCACTGCTAGCGCCAAGACCATTCGTGATAGCATCTCAATCTTCCTCCTTGAATCATTAATGTAAGGGGATGGGAGATCTGGTAGCCGCTGTCGTCGCTTCACATCCACACGACATTCGAGCTAGAGATACTGGGTGATCGGTGACCAGGGCTGTCGTTCGTGATCTGGGTGACGAAGAACGTGTTGGCCACGGGCGCGCTCCCCGCCGGCAGCGCCGCGAAACAAGACAGCCCGAGCCCAGAGGTGAACTTCCGCGTAGCCCCCCTTCCCCAGGCAACTATGTCGGACTTGAGCCAGGGAAGGGCACTGCCACGCGAGCCAGTTCCCTTCCCGAGGTTATACACTTGCAAGTTTTACACCAACCAGCCAGCGGGAGCAGAAGCGAGCAAATCTAGGCACTTAGAATCGGCTCTAGAACAGCCGCGCTGTCCAGAACGGAAAGGCTGTTCCACAAACGTGGAACTGTTTTTCCTGCAGGAGACCCCCCCAAATGGGTCTACACGGCGGTGTGACGGAGAGCCTCGACTGAACAGCGTTCACCAGCCCCCGCAGCCCCGCCCTGTCCCCCAGGCCACCGAGGCTCTCATCGGGAACTCTCCCGAAATGTCGCCCCACCCCCATCATTCCCGAAAAGTCTTCTCGCTCTGAGGGGAGAGCCGACAAATCGGGAACAGTTGTAGTAGTGCTGCCGACTTTCCGGGAGCGGTTGACTGGCTGCTGTGTCGGCCAGCGGTTCGGGTGGTCGCGAGTGGGCCGCCGTGCTTCAAGGCGTGGCTGGACAGACCCTCAGACCCTGCGGCAGCGCCTCCGCTGGAGCCACATCAGCGGCGGCCGAGCAGGAAGCTGGACACTTCGGACACCGTGGACGGCTGTTCTCGGGAAACTCTCCCTATCAGCCCTCTATTGGGAGGTTTCTGGAGCCAGTGTCCACTCTGTCCAGTGTGTCCAGGTCGGGTAGGCTGCGGCCAGAACCAGAAACGCCCCGACCGCGAGGGGGCAGGGGCGTTTCGGTGTGTCGGTGAGCGTTGTTTTCTAGTGGAGTGACCGCCGCCACCGACGCTCCACTTGCGTTACTGCATCGAACGTCTTTCCCATGTCTCGCTCCTTCCCTCACTCGCCCCCTACCGGGATCTGCTCCAAGATCTTCAGCACGTCCTCTGCTAGGTATCGCATCTGGTGGTCGACGAGGCTGCGGGGCGCCCCGTGGAGGATCGAGACCGAGCGACCCTCGGGGTTCGTCTGGAGCGCCGCCACCTTGGGGCTCCTGGAGAGGAAGGTCTCGAACAGTGGGTATTCGAGGCGGCGGATCTCCAGGAGCAGCAGCGCGAGCCCGGCGAGTTTCTCGCCGTCGGCGTACTTGATGCGCCGATCTACCATCGAGAGCACGATGCGGGCGCGGTCGCGAGGCCATCGCCAGCCGTCGAGCAACTCGAAGATCTTGCGCGCCTCGCGAAGAGCGGGCCCGTCGGGAACTGGAATCAGGACGAGGTCGCTCGCGGCGATGGCGCCTTGGGTGAGGATCTCGAGGTCACTCTTGGTGTCCACGATCACGAGACCGTCCCAACCCGTGCGCTCCAGCACGTACCCCAGCTGGAGCGGTGCGTCGACGGTGCGCTTGAGGTCGGAGACGTCCGGGCTCGAGGGGACGTAGTGGACTCCGTACTGCCCCAGGCGGAGCGCGCCGGCAAAGGTCCCGTCGCGCATGGCCGCAACCAGGTTCGGTCCCGCAGACTCATCGCCGGCGGCGAACATCGCGTCCACCAGGGTCTGCTCGTCGAAGTTCAGGACCAGGATCGGAAGCTCCTCGCGGAGCGCCCGGAGGTAGACCGCAAGGTTCATGGCGAGGGTCGTCTTGCCGACGCCCCCCTTGTTGTTCGCGACGGTGAGGACGCGGAAGGGGCGCGGTCCACTCCGCCGCGTGGTGAGGACTTCGCGCCGATCTCCGGGCTGGCGCCGCCTCAGGGACTTCGCGCGGTGCGCTAGGTCGAGGAACCGGCTCACGGATTTCCTCCCCTGCTTCCACCCCTCGCGATCCCCGCGAGCCATCCTATGCCTGGTTCAGTGCGATGTGCACCTGAAAGTGAAGGCGACTTGATGGGGGGCATGCTGCAAAGTTTCGGGCTGCGCTCCGGATAATCAATAGGGCAGATCGGGTCCCCCCGGGGAACCCCCTGAAATCCTAAGATTTGTGAGCGAGGGGTCTCTTCAATGCGCCGGGGCCGTGTGTGGGGGGTGCCTCCCCCTTCGGTCTGGCTGGTCGCGGGGGCGGTCGAGGTTGGCTCAGGAGAGCGGAAGGCGGCCAGCGGTGACCCAGGGTGGTGTCGGCCTGGGTTCGTGCCGCTCAGGGCGAAGCTGGAGGCGACCAGTCTGCGGTTGGTGCTCTAACACTTGGTCGTGTAGGAGACGTATAGAGACGTGGAGACGTGCTCGGTGCAGCTCAGTGCAGTCCTATGCAGCGCCTTGCAGCGACGGAGCTGTAAGTAGGCGTCACTTCTTGCGTCTTCGCGCTTCTGGCAGTCTGAGGGTCAGGGGTTCGATCCCCCTCAGCTCCACCACGTTTTTCGCGGGGTTGGCGACGCGGTCGCCAGCCCCGTTTTCGTGAGGAGACGCTAGAGACGTCCAGCGACGCCCTCGGGTGAGAAATCGGCGAAGGAGAGAGCAGCTTCTTCCTCTCTCAACACGTGGGCGCAGGTCTTCAGCGTGATCATCGGCGAAGAGTGGCCGAACTGATCCGCAACCCAGCCGTCCTTCCGCTTACCTTGCCTCTCGGTCTTCCTGGAATCCCCGCACAACCCACCCCCCA
>JBDGZZ010000248.1:0-6284 GCA_039588335.1 Gemmatimonadota bacterium
CAACACTACCCAACGGGGCTCGGGACCCGGCCGCATTCCTTCGCCGGTGGCCAGTGTATGTTTGATCACTTCCTGCATCCGCTCTACCGAAGCCCACTCACCGAGCCCCGCTCGGATGTCCGGCGTGCGGGGCTAAAGGCTTCATCAACGGTATAGACGTTCCCATTGATGTATACTCTGTCGGCTGACTGAGCATGACAGACCGCAATCGGTGCTATTACGAACAGCACCGCCGGGAGAAGCACAGCAAACACACCAGATGATCTAGTTAGAGAATTCATCTCGTCTTCCTTGCTTGTGTGTAGGATCTTGCCATCTCCACTGCCAAGTATGCCCCCAACATCGTCTCAATCCTCAGGAATCAGCTCGCGGATCTCGGTGGCGTATGGCTCTGTTTCGTCTTCTGACTGGAAGTCTCGGAGATCCACACGCCGGTCGCCTGCACGAACATAAACTCTGTGTATCTCCCGTGCCCCCGCTTCCATACCGCCCCATGCTCTCCCCTTGAGTCCGCCCTTCGTCTCCGGCTCATCCTCCCGGTGAAGAATGTTGAACACGCCGACCTCAAGGTCCCTAAACGGTATCGGCGCCTTCCTGCCGTACCGCAGCTCGCGACGTTTCTGGTCGAACCTCGGAGTCTTGCCTATGCTAAGGACCACGGATGCTATCACGAAGAGTCCGAAGAACAAGAAGATTAGCAAACCAATGTGGATCCCAAATAGCATGGTGGCCGCGAATAGCCTAAGATCCTCCGCGAAGTAAGTAATCGGCGGAGTAGAAGCCTAAACCTCCACGGTTCTCAGGTATTCGATGCTCCGCTTCAACCCTTCAAGCGGTTCTTCGGTCTCGATCTCCACGATGAAGCCGTGTTCTGCGATCTGGCTTTGCAGGGCGGCCCTCAACAATGCAGGCCAGTCGATCATCCCTTCACCGCACGGCGCGATGCCACCCAGTCTCCCAGGTACCCTGCCTTTCATTGCAGGATCGTAGTCATGCATATGGAGGGATGAGTAACGGCCGGCGTACTTCTCCAGGTAGTACACGATGTCGTATCCGCCCGCGATGGAGGCGAGCTGAAACTGCATCGTGACCAAGTCCGGATCGAGCGCCTCCATTATGTGCTCGTACTGTGGCCTGCCGTCTACCTGAGGTCCGACTGCGTGATTGTGATAACCGAGCCGCAGGCCCGCCGCCTTGGCGACCTCGCCCGCTTTGTTGGCTTTCTCTGCCCACCGCTTGATGTCGTCGACGGTGCCATCGTCAGGTACACCGGATCCCGACATCACAAGGTCCGCTAAACCGAGGGCGGCAGCATACTCAGCCGTTCTTGCCGGATCGTCAACCACCACCTCGTGGGGTTCAAAGTGAGCGGATCTACAGATAAGGCCGGTATCCTCCATCTGCTGCTTGACTTCAGCCGCCGGTAGAGCTGTGAGATTGCCGTAACCTGCTGTCCTGTAGTAGTTGCCGCGTGGCGAGCACATCTCGACAAAGGCATAGCCGAGTTCTTGGACACTCTCGAGTGTCCCGGTGAAATCATTTTCGATCTCTCTTCTCACACCATACGACTGGAAGCCGAGCGGTCTGTCGAAACGTGAGGTTCCGGGTGCAGCGACAGGCTGTCGATTCTGCCCTTCAGCGCGGCCGATGCCTGTGCCCACTGCGAACATGCCGACGGCACTTGTTCCCAAGAACTGTCTTCTGTTGAGCTTCTTCATTGTGTCTCTCCTATCATCGACTTCCTGCGACTCGTCTGGCTGTTGCTCAGGCTGCTTTCGGTCATCACTCATGGCGGTGTCTCCCCTCGCTCGGGTCAACTGGTTCTCGACACTTGTTGAAAGGTTAGCGTTGGGAGAGAGGTGCTGCAAGAACGGCACTGAGGCCCGTCCCTATGCCGGGCGGGAGAGTCCGTGTGCATTGCAATATCACCGCCGGCCCTCTCCTTTGAGCAATCGGCCCCACCGTCAAACGGAACGCCGATGAGCGCGATATCCAGCTTCGACGCGTCGCGAAAGAGCGATGTGCGCATGAAGGTCGCGGGCCCCGAATAGCGGGGTGTCGACATCATGCTGTGTTCGAGTCCATCTGTCATTTTGAAAGTCCTCCCGCAACAAACTTGACCGAAGCTACCGATCGTGTGAGATGAGCACCTCGCTGACGGCGCGGTAGGCCTCACCTAACGAGGCCTCGGTCATGGCGTTGTTCGCGGCATCGCAGTTCGCGATGGCGATGCGGCCGAAGGGCTGGCGGGCGCGCAGCCACGGGCGCTCCCGCACCGGCCACTCGCTGGTCCATGCTACCTTGTCCGTGGTAGGGTCGTAGCCAAAACAGTAGCCGTGGGGCCAGCGGTTGACGGTGATCGCCTCGATGTCCCGGGCCGGATCGAAACCGCCGCCGCCGAGCATGCGCCCCAGCTGATCGCGGATCTCGCGTTCGAAAAACTCGAAGGTCGTGATCTGCAGCTCGAGCTTTCCCCGCTTCCACTGTTCTGGCGCCGGCAACCCCGGAGCCAGTGGTACCCGATACAGCTGCAACACCATCGGCTCGTCCGGCGTGCGCGGGCAGCGATACCCGCCCATGCTGACTGGATCGCCCAGGCCCACGCTGTCGTGATAACTCCCGGGGCAGAATGCCTCGCTGAGTCCCAGTCGCCGGAAGGCCTCCCAGTTCCGGATCAACACGCTGGTGTACACCTTGGGCGTCTTCAGCGTGTACGACAGCGCCGTGCGCTGCGCCTCGGGAAGCTCCGGACACATGTACGGAATCATCGAGTTGTAACAGGCCAACACGCAGGAACGGCCCCGCACCCGCCGCGCCCGGCCTGAGCGCACGTACGTAACCTCCACCTCTCTCGAACTTTCGTTGTCTCCGACGTGTCGCACGTGCACCGCCGTGCTGTTCAGCCGGAGCCGCACGGGTGCGCCGTCGCGATCGAGCTGCGCGTAATCGAATCGCGCAGTCACGATGTCCTCCGCACTACTGCCCGGTGCGGTGGCTGGGATCATGCTCCGCACCAACAGACGCGCAATCGAAGCGTTGCCATCGGGGAAGCGGAAGTACTGGTCGCTGGTGGGCGTGACTACAGGAAAGATCCCCTCGCTCGGGGGTGTGTCGGAGAACCCCATGCCCTGGAAGCCCGGGAAGCCGGTTACCCGGGCTATCTCTGCCGGTAGCCCGTCACTGCCGATCCCCCAGTACCCTTGTCGCCAGGTCTGGATGTAGGGCACCACGCCGGCGTCGACCTTGACGAGATCCGTGAGGAACTGGAGATAGGACATCCGAGTCAGGGCACGCGTCTTTTCCACCAGCGATCGACCGGGCAGATAGTCCACCCGGTCCTCGTAGAGCCGCGCGACGTCCCTGCGCGCCGGCTCGGACAACGGCGTTTGGGCCAGGAACCCGTGCAGCTCGAGCTCGTCCTGTCCGACAACCAGCCTATCGACTCCAAACGTCTCCTCGTCGAAGAACACACCGCCTCTGAGCCCCAGCGCTGGGTACAGCTCTGCGTCATGGAACTCGGCGTAGCGCCCGACGTCGATGCCGAGCTCGCGGATCATTGCCTGAGACGGCCGGTCGTACGCGCTTAAGTCCTCGATGTTGATCGTGCCGCCGTTGATCAACATCGTGCGGCCGCCCGACCGAAACTCGTTGCGCGTGGCGTGCCCCCCGAAGTCGTCGCAGTTGTCCAGCACCAGGATGCGCGCCTCGGGTCCCGCCTCCTTCCGGAAGAAGTACGCCGCCGCCAATCCGCTGAGGCCGCCACCCACCACGACTAGGTCGTAGCGCTCGCCAGTCTCGGCTTCCGGGCCCAGGTCGTCCCAGCGCGCGCCGTCGCGCAGCGCGTGCGCCGCCTCGTACGACCCGCGGTGGCTGCCCCGCATCCCCGTCTCTTGCGGCGGATAGTACGCAGCCTCCTGCTCCGATCCGGATGCTGCCGCCGCGGCGGAACGCTCGGCGGGGGCAGATTTAGAGGCCGACCACGGACCCGCCAACGACGAGCCGGTGATCGCCACCCCCACGCCGCTGATGAAATCGCGCCGCGTGATGGCGCGATCCATCCCCAATTCCCGATCGCTTCGCTTCATGCTTCGCCTCCCGCTGGCATCCTAAGAACACACTCTGTTGCCGTCGACGACATCACAACTCAGATCAAACCACGTTCGTCGGTGACACGCACCGGCTACAACAATCGCTGCCACTGAGCTCTTCCCGATCGCAGAGCGACAAATGGCCCTTGCCCCACCAAGAGGCCGACCATCGCACCCCCGAGGCTCTGAGCCAATATGCTCTCTAGCTTTGTGAGAGAGATCGTGCCGTAGAGGCTAAGCGTCGCAGAGGGGAGAGCGAAGAAGAGAACTCCGGCCACGACCAGGATGGCCCCGGAAGCGGACAGCAGAGGCTTGAGGGGAACTTCAGGAATCTTCATTCGCTCATTCTCGGGTGCAGGCGCGGCCTAACACCTAATTATGCTGACCAGCATAACTACATATGCTACACCTCCCTCGCAGCATATCAACGGAGATAACCACGGCGAAGAGCCGCGGCTCGGCCATTTGTCGCTGAAGCTGAGGAATCGGAATCCCGCGACGTTCCTGGGTTGAAACCCGCGCTCGGCCCCTGCGGGACACGCTCTGAAGTACGATCGGCACCGCCGCGCCCTTGTCGTTGTGGGAACTGTCGAGCGTATGTAACAGGCACTTGCCGGGTCTCAGTAGCTTCCGCTACGCAAAGAGAGCCGAGGATGGGAATTGCCTCGGCTCTTCGCTTTCTCGCCCGACCAGTCAGTCTTGGGTCTCCCGCCCTCGGGTCGGGATCCTCACAACGGTCTAACTCGTAACATCATCGGCTGCTTCTACGACGTCTACAATGCTCGAGACGCCCCGCATCAGACTACCGTCGATCGTCGGCCTTGGTCCGCGGACCACGGGCTTCGGGCCACGGACTCAAGGCTCCGGTCCGTGGACATCAGGCATTTGTCCGTCGACAACGGACGAATGTCCGTCGACAACAAACTAATGTCGGTGGACAATAGACGAATGTCGGTCGACAACAGACGAATGTCGGTCGACAACGGACGAATGTCGGTCGACAACGGACGACTGCCGGTCGACAACGGACGAATGTCAGTCGACAACAGACGAATGTCAGTCGACAACAGACGATTGTCCGTGGACAACAGACGAATGTCCGTCGACAACGGACGGCTGTCCGTCGACATCGCCCTGATGTCCGTGGCCCCACACCCATCGTCCTCAGCTAGAGCCGCAAATTGCACGGATACTCACAGACGCGTGACCTACACATCTGTTCATATCTGCGTGCCTCGGCGTAATCTGTGGCCGGTCTCGAGAACCGCCCCTTCGAAGCTGGCAAGGCCGGTCAATTGGGGGCTAGTCTGGACCGGAATCCACCCGTTGGGTCGGCGTGCGCCTTCCATGATCGCACAGTGCTGGCGGGACAACTCTGAGAAGCACATCTTATCGGTCGTCGGATCCCAGCCTATGCTTGATTGGAAGGTCCGTGATCAGAGCAAGGCGTTTGTCACTGCAGATCAAGGCTTGGAGCATTGAATGGCAGACAACGGTAAGCAGATGAACCGTCGTTCCTTTCTCGGAACGAGCGCGGCGACCGCCGCGGCAACCATGCTACCCCATTCCTTCTTGGGAGGTTCGAGACAGGTGCCTCAAAGTGAAAAAATCAACGTCGGGTATGTTGGTCTCGGAGCCCAGGGGATTCGCCATCTCATCCCCGCGTTGCAGCACGAGCACCTGCGGATAACGGCCGTCTGCGATCCCAACCGACAGAGTGCCGATTATGTCGAGTGGTACCCGAACGAGCTTCGTGGCAAGGTGCAGCAGTTTCTCGGCGATCCCTCGTGGGGAGAAGGGGACGGCTCTTGCCCCTGCGGGCGGGAAACCGGACGGGAGCTGGTTGATCGCCACTATGGTGCCTCCCCCGGTGGCGGCTGTCACACCTACACAGACTTCAGAGAGATGCTCGCCCAGGAACAGGACCTCGACGCCGTCTACATCATGACGCCCGACCACCTGCACGCGACCATCGCTTTAGCAGCGATGCAGGCGGGCAAGCCCGTCATCTGTCACAAGCCGTTGGGCAACGTGGTTCGTGAAGCCCGCTTGGTGGCTGACATGGCACGCGAGACCGGTCTAGCAACCCACATGTTCTGCGCGGCTAGTATGGAGTCCACCCCGCTCTTGTGCGAGTGGATCTGGAACGGCGCCATCGGAGGGGTACGTGAGGTACACAACTGGTCGAACCGACCC
>JBDGZZ010000249.1:0-6241 GCA_039588335.1 Gemmatimonadota bacterium
GCTCTCGATGAACTGGGTGATGACGTCGGTCATGTTCTGGCCCTGGGCGGCGGTGGCCGCCTTGAACTGATCGTGCAGGCGGGCATCGAGATTCAGGTTCATGCGCTTCACTCCCACTCTCTCTCACCCCCTTTCCGTGGGGGTGAGCATAGCACCTCTATGAGTAAATACACTCAGCCAGGAGGCCGCCCCGGGAGCCCTAGAAACTCCCGGAGCGGGGTGTTCCCCCTCCTGGGGTCGGCCCGGAGGCGTCCGGCGGTAGACGCCGACCGGCTGGAGGCGGGCCGGCCGGCGGGGCACGGGCACGAGCCGAGAAGGCGGCTGTCCGTATAATACTCATATACTCATCTCCTGTCAAGGCTATCCTCTCACAACCGGGGCGCGAACCAAAGGCTCCAAGCCATCTCCTACTCCGTCACCCGAGAAAAGGCCCCCATCTACACCATGGGTACCCCTGATGTCCGGGCCTTCTCCCGCAGCAAGCGCGGCGTGGCCGGCTCACTGGTGTGGATCAACTTCGACCGGCATGCGTTGTTGAACGTGGCCCTCTTCTCTCTTTGCTCCCCGGGCCGCGCGGGCGCGGTAGCGCCCGCTGCGGACCGCAGTCGGGACAACCCCAACGAGTGCGTACCCGGGTACGCAGGGTGTCGTCCCATCCTTGTCTAGCACCAGGCCTCTCCGTCTCCGCGGGCCGGGGTCCCGTACCGATTCCACTGCCGTTCGGTGTTGGCGGGCCGGACAGTCAAAGACTCGAGCCAGACGGGAAGAGGAGGCTTTCTAAGGCAGGGCTCTTGGGGCTTCTTGCTGGCCGGGGGTTTTCCTGTGCACTTCGCTGCCGGCCGGCTCAGACCGGCAGGGGGTGAGGAGAGGAGTTACTGTTGCTGTCAGGGTTTCTTAGTGGGGAGGTGCTTGAATAATGCCTGGTCTTCTTTGGCAGCCTGGGGGGCTGGGAGGGGTCACTGGGGAGAAGAAAGGAGAAAGCGCATGTGGGAGGTGTTTGGTTGGTTGGGTGGGCTCTCTGGCCGAGGGCCGGGTTGCCGACGGCTAGGGTGTCAAGCGAACGACATGAAGGGAGGTGGCCGTGGTGTGGGCGGAGTATGCACCATCTGCGCACTATCGCCGGCAATGTTCTGAAAAGTGGACGGTTGGGGTTGACTGTTGGTTCGGGCAACCAGCAATCAAGAGCACGGCTAGCTTTCAGCGCGGTTTTTCAGTAGACGTCCTCCATTGGTTCGCTGGCAGGAAAAGCTTAGATTGGCGGGTGGCGAAGATGCCAGTCAGTGCGAGCTTCGTAGGCGTGGGCAAGGCGCAGGACGGTCTGCTCGTCGAAGGCGCGTCCGGCAATCTGCAGTCCGATGGGCAATCCATTGGAGCCGAAGCCACAAGGGACGGAAATAGCCGGTAACCCCGTTAGGTTGTAAGGGATGTTGAAGCGCAGGAACGCGTCCACGACGTGCTCACGGATGTCGCCAGACTGAACATAGACTTCTCCAATCACCGGTGGAAAGGCCGGCAATGTCGGTGACACAATCACGTCGACCTTCTCGAAGGCTTCGGCAAAGACCTGCTTCAGGAGAGTGCGCGCACGCTGGCTCTTCACATAGTCTGTGGCCAGAAGATACCGTCCCGCTTCCAGATCAATCCGCACACCCTCCCCGTAATCCTCAACCCGCGTTCTCATGTGACGCTCGTGATAGGACGTGGCCTCGGCCAAGGTGATGTGGGCCTCCATCGCGGAGCAAAGATCGAGGTGGGATAACGAGACGGAGATCATCTCGGCCCCGAGCCCTTCCAGCAGCCTGATCGCAGCTCGCACCGCGGCGAGGATCTCAGGGTCAACGTGCTCAAAGAAGTACTGCTCCGGTAGTCCGACGCGCAAGCCCCGGACTTCACCGGTGAGTTCCTGGCGGTAGTCCGGCACGGGCTCGCCCGCGCTGGCCATGTCCCGTGGGTCCGGCCCTGCCAGTGCTTGCAGCAGGATCGCAGCATCCTCCACCGACTTGGCCAGGGGCCCTACATGGTCGATGGACCACGCCAAGGGAATCGCACCATTGCGGCTGACTCGCCCGTAGGTGGGCTTGATTCCTACGACCCCACAAACCGCTGAAGGAATGCGAATTGAACCTCCGGTGTCAGAGCCGAGAGAGGCTGTGCACAGGGAAGCGGCCACGGCCGCTCCTGAGCCCCCGCTCGACCCGCCCGGCACCTTCTCCGGGTCCCAAGGATTGCGCGTCGGCCCGAAGAAGGGATTGTCAGTCGTTACGCCGTAAGCGAACTCATGTGTGTTTGTCTTCCCGAGGATGATCGCTCCCGCTTCCACCCATCGCTCAACGGCCGTGGCGTCGTGATCCGGGATCCAGTTCTCGAGGACCCTTGATCCCGCCGTGGTTCGCACGCCCTTAGTGGCAAACAGGTCTTTGATCGAAAGCGGAATACCGTGCAAGGGCCCACGATATTCCCCGTCGAGAATCTCTCTCTCTGCGCCTCGGGCGGCCTCCACGGCGGCTTCGCTCAGAACCGTGATGTAGCTGTTGAGTTGCGGATCATACTGCTCGATGCGCTGCAGCGCTTCCTGCGCAAGCTCAACCGGAGAGATTTCCCTTCCTTCAAGGAGAGGAGCTAACTCAGTCAGCGGACGAAGCATGAGATCATTGTTCATGTTGCCCTTCCTCTCAGCGTACAACGAAGAAGGTTGCTGGTTCGAGGTCGCCCAAGTCGATCTCTCTGAGGCTTGCGGAATACTGGAGAATCACACCAACGAGCGAAGTTGTTGGAGCTGCCCATCGCTCCGGCAGTTCCGCTCCGGTCATCACGGACATCTTGCGGACTGCCTCTAGCAATTCGGGTTGCTGGGCAAGGAGAGGCGAAAAGACCAGCATGCCCGCAGCGCCCGCGGTTCCCTGCAGCCAGAGCCGCCGGGTAAGTCCCAAGCTAACTCCCGTGGCTGCCTCGTCAGTCGGGTGATTAGGTCGACCACTGAGCTTGGTCATAGTTGAACCCCATCTATTGGTTAATCAAGTTGATTGAATACGACTTTGCCATGTTTGATGGTCATGTGCACTTGAGTGTCTTTGATTTCTTCTACCGGGACGGTCAGGATGTCCCGATCGAGCACAATCAAGTCCGCGAGCTTCCCTGGTTCGATGCTACCCCGATTTTCCTCTTCGAAGAGCGCATAGGCACTGGTGCGCGTGTACGCGCGAATGGCTTCCTTCCGCGTCACGGTTTCGGCCTTGCCAAGAATAGCTCCGTCCTCCGAGCTTCGCGCTACGGCCGCATAGATTCCGTACATCGGGTTCTGCGGGAGGCCATCAGCGCTCAGAGCAACCAGTACGCCCGCCTCCAGCAAGCTCCGAAAGGGGATCAGGTGCTCAAGTTGGTCAGCATCCAAAGCCTTCTCCATGTGCTTTCCGAGGCTGTGGACAAAGTTCGGCTGCAAGACTGCCACAACGCCCAGCCGTCGCATCCGTTCCATCATCGCAGGGCTGACAACATACAAGTGGGTGAGAATGTGCCGCCGCCCCGTCGTCCCATTCGCCTCTTGCGCAGCCTCAAGGGCGCGCAGAGCGAGGTCCACGGCCGCGTCGCCACAAACATGGAGATGCACCTGCCAGCCGAGTTGATCCGCAAGGCGGACGACCTCAAACAACGTCTCTTCTTCGAGCTGGGGTATGCCGTAGAAGTCCGGACGGTCCTTGTAGGGCTTCCTGAACCAGGCCGCTCGACCTGTTATCCCGCCATCGACGAATACCTTCAGCGATCCGATCTTGAGGTTGCTGTCGCCAAATCCTGTCATCACTGGCCAGCGACGAAGGAACTCCAAAGCCTCTTCCATTGGCAACGTGGTTGGGGCCAGAGGGCAAAGCACGGTGCTGACATGCACCTCCGACGTATCGCTGTACAGCTCCTGGAACAAACGGACGTCCTGCGGCCCCACACTCATGTTGGCAACCGTGGTCGTTCCCATGCGCAAGAGCTGATCCGAGGCATGTTTGGCCGCTTCCAGTTGATCCTCTGGCGTGGAGGATGGCAGCGCCTGGAAGACCAGATTCATCGCCGACTCGAGCAGGATACCCGTGGGTTCGCCCGTATTTTTGTCCTTCACCACTTGGCCACTATGGTCGGGCGTCTCCTTGTTGATTCCTGCCAGTTTGAGGGCGTAGCTGTTGAGAACCAATGCATGCCCGGCCTCCTTTATCAAGAGGACCGGGTGGTTGGGAGACACTGGATCTAGATCCCAGCGGGTCAACAACCTCTTCTCCTTCAGACGTTGTTCATCCCAGCCACGCCAGAACATGAACGGCCCAGCACCAATAATCCAGTCCCCCGCGGGTGTTTGACCCGCCTTCTGTTCTACGGCGCTCGCAATCTCGGCGACAGAGCGAGCCTCAGTGAGATCGAGGTAATCCGGAGAGACCCCAGTCGTGTGAGAGTGCGCGTCCACCAACCCAGGAAGGACGGTGTGTCCTCCCAGGTCCACGATCCGGGTATTCTCCCCAGCAAACTCCTGCATTGCGGAAGTTGCTCCAACAGCGACGAAACGGTTGTTTCTGATGGCAACCGCCTCGACCGTGCGGTCGGAATCATCAAGAGTAAGAATCCTTCCGTTTTGGAGAATCAGGTCTGCGGCACCCAGCCCTGAGTCTTCGTCCATGGGGCTGCCACTTGGTGGAGCAGATACGGTCCCCACGAAACTGAGAAGGAATAAGCCAACCAATACTCTTGGGATGACGGGCGGTCTGGAAGATCGGACGCCCGGTCCGAGACTGCCCCAGCAGCTCATCAGGCTGCCTCCATTGATTCCTCGATCTTGATTGACTCAAATACCTGCAGTTCACTCAAGAATTCCGCTGTGTCGTAGTACTCCTCTGGGTAGACGATGCCCTTCTTGCTTCGTCCATGGCGCGCCAAGAGAACCGCTCCTACGGCGGCGGGTATGCCCGTCATCTTGGCGGTCGAGTGTTCCTTCCAGCCTATGGGGTGAGAGGCGTTCATAACGCACCGACCCAAGCGGTCTTGCTGACGTCCTAGAACTTCCACGTTCAGGAAGAAACCCCAGAGCTGTTCGTCTTTCCGTCCGCCATGCACCTCCCACATGCGTCTCCGAACAACATCGGCCACTACCACCTTGCCTCCACTAACTTCAACGTGGGTTCTGTCGAGCAAACCGTATCGATTGAGAGTACGGAAGTCGTCCATGAGGTCAGGGCGCCAGGTTCCACGCACGCTGACATAGCGAACCTCTAGGATGTTTCTTGCCAACGATACTGTCTCTGTGTGTGGCATGTAGTACACCACCTGTTCTCCCAGTGGCTCGGCAAACCGCACAATCTTGGAACCGTGAAATGGGGGCACCGCGACAAAGCGCCCGTTCAGATAGTACTGTCGCGTCGGACACTCGGCGGCGAGTTCCCAGATAATGGTGTCGATCAAACCCTCCGACGGGGCGACGGTTCGAAAGGAAGCCCAGTGGACGTGAATCTCCTCCGTTTCATCGAACCTGTCGGCCCCTCGGCGGGCCAAGACATTGGACAGGCCCGGTGTGCAGCCCAGCCCAGAGACGGCAGTGATTCCCGCTTCGCGAACCATTGCGGACTGCCCAGCCGTTGGCTCTGAAATCAAGTCGGCGTAGTCAATCTGAGCTTGGCAAGCAACACGGATAGCGCCGTCAAAGAAGCCGAAGTAAGTGGCGTTCATCAGGACGTCATAACCACGAACCTTTTCCGCGGTCTCTTCAATCCGAGTGACGTCAGCTGGGACAACCTGAACCCGAGGATCGTTCAACCCTGCAGCCAGTTTCTCGGCCGCATTGCGATTTAGCTCACCAATGGCAACTTGCTCAACATCGGGAAACCTCAACAGGGCACGGGTCAACTCGGTTCCCATGTTGCCTGCTCCCCCGAGGACGAAGATCCGATGGCCCATAGATCCTCCTCCGAGGCGATGGTTCGTCTAAGGCTACTTTTCTAGCTCCCGGGCAAAGCGGCCGAAGATAATCCGCTCCTGTTCGGCGCGGTCAATCGAGGGGTAGATACGCTTGCCAATCGCGAAGGCCGCGATGCCCAAGCCTATCCAGCCCAGCACAATGGCCCACTCGTGGGGCCAAACGAGTGCAGACGGACTGAGCGGCAGATAGAGCAGCAGAAAGCCAAAGCTGATGGCCACGGCCAGGGAGCCGGCCAGTGTGCCGTGGCGGAGACGATACGGCCTCGGCATCTCAGGCTCTCGCCACCGCAAACGA